>NZ_JAUBOX010000103.1:0-22536 GCF_036700445.1 Microcoleus sp. T3_B1 | reverse complement strand
AAAGCTTTAGAAGCTGCTGCGCCGGATATTTTGGCAGCGAATTCGGCTGACTGCAAGGCGGCAAGCGCGGATGGAATTGCGAAACCGCTGTACGATCGCCTAAAGTTGGATGACAGCAAGTTGAAAAGTGCGATCGCAGGCGTGCGCGACGTTGCGAAACTCCCTGAGCCGATCGGTGTCGTGCAAATTCACCGTGAATTGGATACAGGATTAATTCTGAAGCGCGTCACCTGTCCTTTGGGCGTTTTAGGCATTATTTTTGAAGCGCGCCCAGAAGCTTTAATTCAGATAGTATCCTTGGCAATCAAATCGGGAAATGGCGTCATTCTTAAAGGCGGCAAAGAAGCTGTTGGTTCCTGCGAAATCTTGACCAAAGTGATCCATCAAGCATTAGCAGAAACAGCGGTTAATCCAGAAGTCGTGCAGTTGCTAACCACGCGGGAAGAAACAATCGAACTGCTGAAAATGGATGAATATGTAGATTTGATTATTCCCAGAGGTTCTAATTCCTTCGTGCGGTTCGTGCAGGAAAATACCAGAATTCCCGTGTTGGGACACGCCGACGGCATTTGTCATTTGTACGCAGACAAAGCGGCGGATATTCAGAAAGCAGTAGAGATTTCGGTCGATGCAAAAACTCAGTATCCAGCCGCCTGCAATGCCATTGAAACTTTGTTAGTTCATAGTGCGATCGCCCCCAAATTCCTGCCCGCTGTCGCCGCAGCTTTGCAGCATAAAAAAGTCGAATTGCGGGGAGACGAAAAAACTCGCGCCATCCTCGAAAATATTGCCGAAGCAAATGAAGCGGATTGGTCTACAGAATACAGCGATTTAATTTTGTCAATCAAAATAGTAGATTCTGTGGAAGAGGCAATTAACCATATCAATACATATGGTTCCAGACATACAGATGTCATTGTTACCGAAGACAGCGAAGCAGCCGAAACATTTTTAAATGGAGTCGATGCGGCCGGAGTTTATCACAATTGTTCGACTCGATTTGCCGACGGTTTCCGCTACGGTTTCGGTGCAGAAGTGGGGATTAGCACGCAGCAAATGCCGCCTCGCGGGCCTGTTGGTTTAGAGGGCTTGATTACCTATAAGTATCGAGTTGTTGGAGATGGTCATGTTGCCGCGAGTTATGTAGGGAAAGATGCTAAGGAATTTACACATCGAGATTTGTAAATCCTCCATAGCCGATCAAACCCGACAATAAAAAAGCCTGTAGGGGCGGGTTTTACCAACAATATTTGATGTTCACGAACAATTTATATAAACCCGCCCCACACAGCAGATAATCCAGATTAACCTGATGTTCGATCGAATGCCAAAAATGTAGATTTGGATGTGTCGTTGGGTGGGGGCGGGTTTATTATATTTTTGGTTTCTAACATTGATGGTTGGTAAAACCCGCCCCTACGATATCCTGTAGATATTGAATCTTAAGTAAAGTGTCCATTCTCCTTCATCCATCCCAAAAAAAAGCGATCGCCCTTCCTTCCCTCGCATTCAAACAAACTTAGCTACAATGAGCTATACTGTGCTCGGCGACTCCCCAACTCGAACAATTTGCCGTGGTTTATGTCTAACTCCTCCCTCCTCACCCCTGGTTCAACTCTCGAAAAACGCTACCGCATCCTCCGCGAATTGGGCCGAGGTGGCTTCGGGCGCACTTACCTCGCCGAAGATATCAACCGCTACAACGAACATTGCGTGCTCAAAGAGTTTTCTCCGGTGGTTCACAGCCCGAAAGCTGCCGAATTGTTCGATCGCGAAGCGAGTATGCTTTACCACCTCCAACACCCGCAAATCCCCCGTTTTCGAGAGCTCCTGCGAACGGATTTGGGCGGGAATCCATCTTTATTTTTAGTCCAAGATTATATCAAAGGTCAAACCTACGAAGAAATATTGATATCGCGTCAGCAAGAAGGTAAAAATTTTAGCGAAGCCGAAGTTACTCAACTGCTATTTCAGCTTTTACCCGTTTTAGAATACATCCACTCTAAAAATTTAATTCACCGCGATATTTCCCCGGATAATATTATTCAGCATGATGCTGACAAACTACCATTTTTAATTGATTTCGGTTCCGTCAAACAAATTGCAGCTAATGCCGTACTTCAGTTTAACGGACAATCGGATACGGCGATCGGCAAACAGGGTTATTCGCCAGCCGAACAAATGCGGCTGGGTAAAGTTTCTGCCGCTAGCGATTTGTACGCTTTAGCCGTCACGGCTTTAGTCTTGCTAAGTGGGAAAAAGCCTCAAAAATTGTACGATATTAACGGCAAAACTTGGAATTGGCGATCGCACGTCAGTGTCAGCTCAAATTTAGCCACGGTATTGGATCGGATGTTAGCAGAACAACCGGGCGATCGCTACCAATCTGCAAAAGCAGTCCGCGAAGCACTCAAAGATCCAAAACTATCTCACATTGGCAGTATAATTTCCCAAATGGTGACAATGAACTTTGTTGGCCGCCCGTTCAAAAATAGCACTCAAACTGCTACCAGCAATCATACTCCTGTTCACCAAACTCCTCAAATTGTTAATAACAACAGCACATTCAAGTTAATTCCTTGGAAAACCCTAGGGAGTTTAACTGTCGTTTTGGTGCCAGGACTTTTAGCTTTTAGTGTAGTCAAATCGGGTTTCACGTTGCCAAAGTTGCCGGATTTACCTAAATTTTCTTCGCGCCAACCGCCTCCCGATACATCCTTAGAGGAAGCAGAGATAATTCGTCAAGAAAAGATTGGGAAACGACGCAAAAATCTCAACATTGAGCAAGATATATTCTATCAAAAAGTTGATGAATTATATTACAATAAATATCCAGAATTACAAGGGCGCAGCTTGACAGAAAAGCCAGAAGATGCTGAAATTAGGCGGAAATGGTATGAAGTTGCTGAGGATTTATTGGACAAGTTGGAGAAAGGAGGAGAGTTGTGAAATTTAAGATAGAATAAAGAGTGATTGAACCGCAGAGGGCGCAGAGGGCGCAGAGGGAAGAGGAAGAGGGGGCAAGGAAAGAGAGGGAAGAGACAGATAACTTTATCTGGTTTAATACAAGTTGGTATAGGCAACGCACTTTTAGTTTATTGCAAAATGGATTCTATTCAACTTACAGGAATTCGCTGCTACGGATATACGGGCTATCTGCCGGAAGAGCAAGTTTTGGGCCAGTGGTTTGAAGTGGATGTTACTCTCTGGCTGGATTTATCGCAAGCTGGAAAAAGTGATGATATTCAACATACTCTTGATTACCGCAGCGCAATTACTCTGATTCAAAACCTAGTCAAAGACTCGAAGTTTTTATTAATCGAACGCCTAGCAGATACTATTGCTCAAGCGCTTTTACAACTACCGTTAGTCGAGAAAGTTAAACTACAACTCTCGAAACCTGCTGCCCCCATCCCTGATTTCGGTGGCAGAATTACTCTAGAAATTACTAGAAGTCATTAGTCATTAGTTCTTAGTCCTTAGTCCTTAGTCCTTAGTCATCAGTCTTTAATCTGCCTTAGTTTGTCGCTAATGACTGATGACTGATGACTGATGACTATTGATTAATTACCACTTCAGCAAGTTAAATTCTTCCATGTCTACGGTATTGCGGTTGCGATAAATCGCCAAAACAATTGCCAAACCTACGGCAGCCTCAGCAGCGGCTACGGTAACTACAAACACCGTAAATACTTGACCTTTAATTTGTACGGGGTCGAGATAATTGGAGAAACCCATCAAATTGAGATTGACAGCATTCAGCATCAACTCGATCGACATCAACACGCGCACTGCATTTCTGCTGGTAATCAAACCGTAAATACCAATACAGAAAAGTGCGGCGCCTAATAACAGGAAATACTGGAGTTGCAGTTGCATAAATTTTTTGAGTCTTTCTCAATCAACATTACTACAAGACAGAGAGATAGGTGCTGTGAACACCCTACTGTAGCGTGTCTAAATCATTCATACAGTAGGGTTAGTGCTCCGTACCTACCTCCGATCTGGGCAACCACGGGGCAATAGCCCCTACCTTAATTGTACGAATCATTTAGACTCACTACTTTTACTTAGATTCTGGCGAAGACACATCTCCGGCAGAAACTAATTCGCGAGGTCTTTCCGGCAAACTCAAAGCGGGTGTTTCCGATAGCTTCTTTGACAGTTCATCCGGGAAAAAATCGCGGCGTGCTAGGACAATTGCTCCTACCATTGCCATCAACAAAAACACTGATGCTAACTCGAAAGGCAGCAAAAAGTCGGTGAAGAAATGTTTGGCGATTGTAACGATCGAACTTTCGGCTGGTGCTCCTGTCGTCGCCACAATAGCCCAAGGAGTAGACACCACCATCGTACCCAATAGTGCAAACAAGCCTACGCAAACTACTGCTGTTGCTACTTGACGCACCCAAGCGTTGGGAATTATGCGGAAATCTTCGCGCTTGTTCACCAACATAATCGCAAACAAAATCAAGACGTTAACAGCGCCAACATAAATCAACACCTGCGCTGCTGCTACAAAGTCGGCATTCAGCAACAGGTACAAGCCGGCAATGCTGGTAAATACGCCGCACAGCAAAAAGGCTGAGTAAACGATGTTGGAGAACAGCACTACTCCTAGTGCTCCTGCAATCATCATTACGGACAGTATGCCAAACGAAACAATTTGAACCCCTTCAGCTAGATTCACAATTTTTTATCCTTTGTTAGTTGCTAATTGGTAATTGGGCATTGGGTATTGGGCATTGGGCATTTGTTATTGGTTATTGGTTATTGGTTATTGGTTATTGGTTATTGGTTATTGGTTATTGGTTATTGGTTGTTGGTTATTGGTTGTTGGTTGTTGGTTATTTGAAAAACTACTAACAAGTAACCACTAACCACTAACCACTAACTACTAACTACTAACTATGCCCCATGCCCCATGCCCCATGCCCCATGCCCCATGCCCCATGCCCCATGCCCCATGCCCCATGCCCCATGCCCCATTACCTACTTTTCGATAATTTCCTCTGGACGCAGACCGGCGCGGCGATCGGTGTAGGAAACTTCATGGGGGTCGATCGCACCTTTCGGCAAATAAGCGAATTCGCGCAGCGGTGTCACCATCGGATCGTCTGTAACCTTGTAGGGCAAACGTCCGAGGGCCACGTTGTCAAAATTCAATTCATGACGTTCGTAGGTGGCTAACTCATACTCTTCTGTCATCGACAAACAATTAGTCGGACAATATTCTACGCAGTTGCCACAGAAGATACAAACACCGAAATCGATACTGTAGTGCTTGAGTTGTTTCTTCTTAGTTTCTTTGTTAAATTCCCAATCCACCACAGGCAAATTGATCGGACACACCCGAACACAGACTTCGCAGGAGATGCACTTGTCAAATTCAAAGTGAATTCTGCCCCGAAAACGTTCGGAAGGAATTAATTTTTCGTAAGGATACTGCACCGTAATCGGTCGGCGTCTCATGTGGTCAAAGGTAACAGATAGCCCTTGACCGATATACTTAGCAGCTTGAAGAGTCTCTTTGGCGTATTCGCCTACTTGATTGAGGAATTTTAGCATGGTGTTCTCTCTCTGTACTTGAGTTTTTGGTAATTGCTAATTGATAATAGGTAATTGCTTAACAGCTATTTTTTTTAGCTGTTGCCATTTACCTATTACGAATTAACCGCCAAAAGCAAAAGGAAAGGCAAGCTTCAAAGCTGCGGTCAATAGCAAATTAACTAAAGCAACGGGCAGCAAAAACTTCCATCCCAAATCTAGCAATTGGTCGATCCGAACTCGCGGCAGAGTCCAGCGGAGCAGAACTGCCAGAAACAGGAAAAAGTAAGCTTTCAGCATCGTCATTGTAATGCCCAGCAAGCCTGTAATTACCTGCAACCAAGGAGTCGTCTCGCTCAATCCCAGGGCATTTGTCAGCACTCCGACAGGAATCGGGCATTCCCAGCCGCCGAGGTACAAAACTGCTACTAGCAGGCAAGAAAGGACGAGGTTAACGTAGGAAGCGATATAGTACAAAGCAAATTTCATGCCTGTGTACTCAGTCTGATATCCTGCTACCAATTCTTCTTCTGCTTCCGGGAGGTCAAAGGGCAACCGTTCGCATTCTGCTAGTGCTGCGATCCAGAAAATCAGGAAACCTGCTGGTTGCCGCCAGATATTCCAGCCGACAATGCCGTAGCCGGCTTGCTGCTGTACGATGTCGATCGTACTGAGGCTGTTGGACATCATTACAACTGCCAATACTGCCAAAGCTAGGGGAATTTCGTAGCTGAGGGATTGAGCGGCGGCTCTGAGTCCTCCGAGGAGGGCGTATTTGTTGTTAGAAGCATAGCCGGACATCAGCAAGCCGATCGGCTGAATGCTAGACAGAGCAATCCACAGAAATATTGCTGTCCCCATATCGGCGATCAGCATATGCTCTCCGAATGGCACGATTAAGTAAGACAGAAAAACTGGAATCACCACAATTACCGGGCCTAGGGTAAATAGCAGCGCGTCAGCTTTTGCGGGTACGATGTCTTCTTTGAATACCAACTTCAGACCATCAGCAACGGGTGCTAGCACTCCCAGAGGGCCGATGAATTCCGGGCCTACCCGCTGTTGAGCGGCGGCGGAAATTTTCCGTTCTAGCCAGACGCTAGTCAGTACCCCGAAGACGGCAGCGACAATCATCAGCAACATTGGCAGCGGTAGCCAAAGCACTTGGGCGATGTCCGCCGGTAAGCCCAAATTCATCAGGGCTTCTACAAAACTTCCTTGTAAGTCAATTCCTGGGTTCATTTTTCCAGCTTTTGAGCGCTCAGCATATAATTTTTCACCCGTCCTTTGTAGGAGTAGGCTTAGAAATCGGGGTCTTTGTAAAGATTTTTAATGCTTTACCGCCTAATAGTATATCGCCCGACAGGCTCCAAGAACGCACACACAGGGTGAAGTTCTAATTATATGAGCCGGCAGCGTAGCTAATGGATGGTAATTTATGGTTGGCTGTTCACGGTTGACGGTTGACTGTTGATTGGTCGATCGATTTTGAGTCAGCAATCAATCTAGACTTACGCACTCTCCTGTCTCAAACATCGCTCTCCCCTAGCCCCATTAATAAGAGGGGCGGACAAGAGAACTCAAAGTCAACCCCTACTCCCCTTTTTAAGGGGTATTTAGGGGGATCTAGACTCAGCTATAAGCGAGATATAGCCAAAACAAAAGGGCCCAGAGTTAACTCTGAGCCCTTTTAATGCTTTAAAGTAACTTTCAAATGGCTTAAACCATTGATTTTACGTCACTTTTTTTATGGAACTGGGCAGAATCGAACTGCCGTCCAAAGCGGGTATTTACCTTCCGATCGTTCACAGGTTTATCCCCTCTAATCCTCGGGGCGGGAACCATCTTTATCCTAAATGGGAGGATTTTCTAGTGATTGCTTTCCTAGCTAGCCGACTAGAAACGTTTAGCTAGGGCATCCGTTGGGGGTTGTTATGCTACCTTTAACGGAGTTAGGTGGCATACACTCTAAACCAAGCTCAAGAAGTTTTTAGGCTACAGCTACGGCTTTGCGAGCGAAAGGAACGATGTTGTTCGCATTTACTATTTTTTTTGAGCCGATATTAACGAGAGTAGACTCCCTCTCGACCTGCATCACGGAGCAGCTTTCGCCACCCTGTCGAAACCATTACAGCCCCTCGTGTGTTCTTTAATCATAGACAATATTTCGTGTTGCGTCAAGCGATTTTAGATTTTAGATTTTAGATTTTAGATTTTAGATTTGGGATTTGGGCACAAAGCTGAGTCAAGAATATTTACATCTTCCACCATTTTCTTGAACAGGCAAGATGCCTGTTCCACAAGAGTTCCAGTTTTTTTGGGGGTGAGCCGCAGAACCCGCCATTGAAAGGTTTATTGACAGTGGTCAAGTCGATTTTAGATTTGGGATTTTAGATTTTCGATTGGGGATTAAAGAAACCGGGTTTTTTGCGGTTAATGCGGGCTGTAACGAAGTATCTTGCAAAAAAACCCGGTTTCTGACCACCCGTGCGTAATTGCTAATTATGCAAGTTCTCCTCCCAGACGCCGATGTAAATCCGATCGCGCTCATTGCGTTCGATCGTCCCTTCCAGCGAACCCTTCCTAAACGTAAACCGATTACTCCGGCGCTGCTGCACGTCGCCCAAGCCTTGCAAAATCTCCCTGCTGGCGCCGCCCACCATCCCGTTTAAGGCGGTTCGCACTACCAAAGCGTCCACAGACTGGGCAAAAGAACCCTCTGTTTGTACTAGCTGGCCCGAATCGCGATCGTAAATGTAGCCGAGAGTAATCCGATTTGGCAATATTTCGTAAAGTGCGGTGCGAGTATTTGGCCAATAGCCCCGCGCTTGAGAGTCAGTCGGTTCTCCCAATTGGGATAAAATCTGACTTTCCGGCGTACCAACGGCAAATCCAGGGATTGTGGGAGTCTTCTGATAACTGGTTCCCGGTTGTTCGGGGCTGGGTGCGGGCGATCGATCTGGCGGCAACTCTTTGTCAACAAGTTTTTCTGTTGGTGTAGGTTCGACAGCTTCGGGAGAAGGCGCTGGTGTTGGTGCTGGGGCGGGTGTTGGAGTTTCAGCAGCAGGCGCTGGAGTTTCAGCAGCAGGCGGCGGAGTTTCAGCAGCAGGTGGCGGAGTTTCTCTGGGAGTCGGTGCTGGCGTTGGTGTGGGCGCGGGGATTGGTGTGGGGCTTGAGCGCGCGTCTGGATCTGCTGGGGCCGAAGTGCGATCGTCCTGGGCCACCGGTGCGGGTTCCGAAGACGGCCGGTTGAGGAAAACCCTAGCAATACCGACAAAACCTGCCACAATAAGTGCGATCGCCACGAGCCCCAAAATCCACCAAACCTTGCGGTTGCCTTCCCCAGAAGACACCACCGCAGGCGCTGTTCTGGAACCCGCAGGCGACTGAGGCCCGTGTCCCGGAATCACCGCCACTGTCGGCCCGGTGCTCGGCGACGCTGCACCCCCCTGCCCGTGCAGCAGCGACAGCCACTCATCGACGCTAGCAGGGCGATTTTGAGCTTCTACCGTCATCCCCCGCATCACCGCCGAACTGACAGCCGCACTTAGTTGAGGCTGCAAGTCGCGGGGAGAAGGCATCGGTTGGCTGGTACGCAAAATTGCAGCCACCGGCACCTGTGCTGTTAGTAAAGTGTAAAGCGTCGCCGCCATACCGTAAACATCTGTGGCGGGGGTATATTTTCCTTGGGCAAAATACTGTTCTGGGGGCGCGTAGCCGTCGGACACCATATTAGTGTGACTTTGGGTTGCACCGGGAGTAAACTCGCGGGCAATGCCAAAATCAATCAGCACGACTTCCTGAGTACCTTGGCGCAAAAGAATGTTTTGCGGCTTGACATCTCGGTGCAGCAAACCCTTTTGATGAACTGCTTTCAAAGCAGCCCCAATTTGAGTGATGTAGAGAATTGCGAGATTTTCTGGCAGCGGATTATTTGAACCGACTACATCTGCCAAATTCTGACCGGCGATGTAGTCCATCACCATGTAAGGCTGCCCGTCTTCCACAAAGAAATCGCTGACGCGGACAATATTGGGATGGACGCAGGAAGCCAACCGCCTCGCTTCGTCTTGAAACTTGCGATCGAACTCAGCAAAATTGGGTTGCTGCCGCAGAGATTCGTTGAGCGTTTTTATGACTACAGGCTGTCCTAAATAGCGGTGATTTGCCCTGAAAGTTATTCCAAAGCCGCCGCGGCCCAATTCTTGTTCGAGGGTGTACTTTCCACCCTGTAAAGTTTTGCCGATTAGCGCATCCATAGGTTCAGGCGATCGCGTACCAGATAATATGGCTGATTATGGCACGTATGGTCGGCTAAGTTACCAGTCTAAAGGGCGATCGCAATCCTCGATAGGCTCTAAGTAGCAGGTTGGCTTCTAGCTGACGTTGATACTTGTCTCCCGCCTCAGACCAGGTGTGAGTGTATCCGATGCTCTTCTGGGATCGCTGAAATATCTGGATGTTTTCTGAAAGCAGCATTCAAATTCATCCTTTTTTCAATTTCCCATTAATTCCTTTACTACTTTTTGTAACAGGGATAATTGACTGTTTTCACCGAGTTTTAAAACATTTTGAGTTAGCGTACTAAAATGTAAAGCTGTGATGGGATGCTCGATCAGTTCAGAGCTGGCAATTGACTCTCCTGAATATCTATTCCCAATCAAATGATAGACTCTAAAGCCTTTCTTAATCAATTTTCCGATACTTTGTGCTGGAGGAACATAATACTGAATAAATGTTTCGTTCTTCAAATCCAAGCATATCATATTTTGGATTTTGTTAATAGGTTGAATCTCGCTGTTGTAATAGGATATCAAAGGTAATAATCTACTACTATTTTCACCTTGAATTGTTCGGTTGATTGTTAGCTCTCCGCTTTCGACATCTTCAATAATACCCATCCGTCCAATTAAGGTTGGCGTATAAAAATCATTTGTATAACAACTAATATACAGAGCCTCTGATTCATCTACAAAATATTTTTGATCGTTAATTAATTTTTCTGAACTATTTTTTCTCCTTCTTAAAAAGCGAAATTTAGATTCTATTTGTTTCAAATCGCGCATTAAATTTTTTATGTATATGCAACCATCTTGATACAGAAATTCTACCGCAACCGCTTTAGCTTCCTTGTTTTTAGGGCTGCGTACATAAATACTAAAAAATTGTTTTTCCGGAAATGATTGATTAGTAATACGCAAGCCCAAGTTCGGATTTGTAAGACTCTGGGATATCCAGTTCTTAATTCCCAACTCAATCAAAACTTTCTGAAATTTTGGGGAAATATTTATCTTGTATTTAGCGCAGAAACTTTCCCATTGTTTGCTATCTTCTTGCCCTATTAGATAAGCAAAAATAGAACCCTCTACATCCAAAAAATCACCCTCGGTAAAAGCTTTCGTCTCCTTGTGGAGACTAGCTCGATCGATTTTACGCTCTGTATAATTAAGAAGCGCCCAATCAGATTGCTCATCTCCCACAGCAGTAAATTCTGGTATATCTATCCCCTGTGTGCTAAAAAAGTTTCCTGTCTCCAAATAGTTAAATCTTTTCTTTAACTGTGAATAAAAATCTACTTGCGATTCACTATCTATTGTTGGTGATGGACACCAGAGAGCGTCTTTTCTCTGGTAAGCCATTGAACCCGATTCTTCCTCCAAAAGTTTATTGAAAACCAAATAGTTTTTTTCCGGTTCGAGTTGAATATCTGACCATTTAATAGATTCCGTAATTCTCCAGCAAATCTCGTCCTCACCATCAGATTCTACTTCTTCATAGGTACTAACTGTTTTTCCATCATTGTAAAATGCGAGAGTAGATACGCCTTGATGTTTCAGAAAATGTTGCAGAACTTGTTGGTCAGATTCAGCTAAATCGACCCCTGTATTGTTAATAATTTCTAACGTTCCTACAGATCCTATGTCTTTGATGAAATGGTTTTCTAAGTAGTGGTCAGCCTGAAAATGAAGAGACTGGAAAGCAATATTGCACTCACTTAAAAAACCCTCAAATTTTGTCATGAGGTTTTGGTAATGATAAAGCTGAGTCTTTTTGAACTTGTCATATTTTTTGGGATCGCTATCAAATTGCATAAAATAAATATAATTTTTGCTGCGAGCATCTAGATCGCGGTCAAAGTAGTAATTCTTATTTTTGTATACCAACAACTCTCCTAAATTATCACCATCTACAGTCTTGTAATCTTTGCGATCTTTTTGTAATAAGAACTTTCGGTTTTTTCGAGACAATGTTACTGTTAGTACATTATGGGGATTGTATTTGATTAACAAATTCTGTCCCCATACAAAAAGAGCGTCTTTCGATTTGCTGAGCGTCGTGGAATGAAGTAACAATAATTCTTCAAAACCATTTATTGTTTCAACAAATAAGCCTTGAGACAGAATATAAAACTTGAAAATGAGGTTAAAAATTCTTTCTCGATCGCTAGAATTGTCTGTAAATAATTTTTGCCATCCCGAATGATTTTTATTAGGGGATAAAAAGAACACATATTTTCGGCCACCAGTATAGGATAGGAAGTATTGAATGTCTGAATTTTCCCGTTTTTCCCCATGTTCAGCCAGCCTTTTTTTGATTTCATTTTTAATGTCTTTATGCCGTTTTTTATAAAACCTAGCCCGTGACTCCTCATTCTCAGAATCTTTATCTTCAGCAATCGGATCTTTAAGAATAAAATGTTCTATCCCTTGTCCGCTTTTAAATAGATACTGAAACAGTTTTTCGGCAACTTGTTGTGGAGTTTCTAAGATTTTTAGTTGGTTGGTTCGCGATATATCTGATAATGCTGCTATTTTATTTTTCATTTTATTTCTCCTTGGGGAAGAAAAACTCTTTGAGGATATTGGATTGTACTGGACAATTGCGCTCGTCAAAGAAAATCAAATTTCCCGAAAATAGCATGGGTGAGTATTGTTGATTTTTTTCTTGGGCGGCGTGCAAGTTAAGAAGTAACCCTCTCGCGGTGCTAAATTCTGGATAGTCTGAAACAATTTCCTTCAGCTTGTTTTCGGTTTTATCCAGGGTCTTTTTGGACAGGCGATTTCCCGAAGCCAGGCTCCAAGCTTTAACATCAATACAAAATAGCGTATTCTCCTTGACATAGTACAAATCAAACCGCTCGTATAGCTTACGATACTTTTTGAAATCTTGCAATGGCTCAAAACGATAGCTGGATTTTATGTCTTTCCAGTCTTTACCTTGGAAAATTACATCTTGAATCCAGCGTTTCACAAAATTTTCAGCCAGTGAAGGAGACAACACATCGTAAAAGAAATGCGGACGCGGAATATAACTATTAAAAACTTCAGGTTGTGGCATCAACTTGTTGTACAGTTTGTAGATTAAATCAGTCGAAGGATCTAGCGAGCCAATTTCATTACTTTCTAAGTCATAGCCTCGCTCGGTGATTTTTAGATATTCAGGATATAACCGCTTCTGGTAAGGATAGATTTTTTCCCCATTGATGCTATCACTGATAATCTGGATTTTTTTACCGCTTTCTTCGTCGGAAGCTAAATATGGCGTAAATTCAACTTGTTCTGGGTGGTGATAGAATAATGATTTAATAAAATCATCAGTAAATAGCCCTGAATCTCGCAACTTTTCCAGATACTTGGCTGGGTCTTTGAAAACAATTGGGTCGCGCAACGCATCCCACGTTTGTGCAATATCAAAAGTATGTTTATTAAGATGAAAGCGCTCGATTTCCTCCAACATTTGTCTTCTAAACGCTTGGAAAGCCAGAGTGGCATCAATCTCATCAATAACATGATCGTCATAATCCTTAATTGCTCGTTTTTTTTCTTCTTCTCGAACGCTTAAGTAGACTTTGTGGTTGTTAACGGAAAATTTCTGAATTTCCTCTTTTTCTTCTCGTTCCAGGTATCTGTAAAAATTCACTAAATTTTTTCTGGTTTCTTCATTAACAAATATTTTTACCACTTGGTTGGGAAAATCGCGTCTCTCAGATCGGCCGAGCGCTTGCAAAACTTGTTTCCCTAATAAAATCTGGTGTTGCTGCTGTCGAAATTCTCCAGCTTCGGGTTGACTGAGGTATTGGTTGAAATCTTTGATTTCAAGATTAGACTCTCCCAAATTTACAATACTTTTCATTAAGGCAAAATGGTAAAGCGTAATAGATAATCCCGAATCTTTTGATTTGTTAAGCGATGGGCCCATTACTGTATAGTAACTGTCCATTAACAAAACTAAAGAGTCGAAATCTTTTTCATCGCCGTTAGGGTTTTTGATGATAGGATTCAATCCTTTGGAAGCTGATTGATAAGCCGATATAAAGAAGATTTTCTCCCCTTCTTTTTCAACCAGCTCATCCAAATACGTGTGAGGAACTTTTTTGTCGCAGTAAAGACTGTTGAATGAGGCCTCATACAAAATTATTTTAATCTTAATATTACTCTGATATTTCTGATGCCTCACTTCCATATAATATATGTTTGGATGCTCAGGTGACACCTCAAATATAAAGTTAGCCTGATTGCGTTGCTCGCAATGTTGAATTAACTTTTTAATCCAGCGTAGAGTTTGAGTAAAAGCAATTGTTTCTTGAATTGAGTCATCCTCAAACAGGTAAAACAAGAAACGAATAAACTTTTGAAGTTCTTGGATTTTGTAAATTCCCAGCCAATTCCCATCCTGTTTGAGATCGTCGATAAAACTTTTTAAAATAGTTTCTTCAAATCGTTCCACAACTTTTTGAGTTTCGTTATTTGGGAAAGACAATAAATCCTCACCGAAAAACTTTACTGCAATCTGTCGCTTCGCCTCACGACTCTCTCTGATGTTTTCGCAAAGCGATACTTCTTCCTCGCTCATTTCCTTAAAGGAACTTTCACCGGATTCACTAGCATTACGCAATTTATCTTTGAAATACTGCATATCATAGCTCGTGCTTAAATCTCCTAAAATTCCTCCTGTTGCTGAAATCATAAAAATCACATTACTATTATTGCATAACATGGAATTTATCTTGAATTCAGGCGAAGTCAATATAGCCGTACTACCAATAGAAACTTCTCTAAGAGCGCGATCGATAAGATTATTTTTAGGATTTTGATAACGAGAAATTTCTTTGATATTTATGATAGACTTATAACTTTCATAGACATAAGTAGTATTTAAGTATTTTAGCAGTTGATTTTGCGAGGGGCTTTCTTCACTTGCCTTTTGGACTTTAGCTATTTGTTTCGACCAAATTTCTAAAGAACGGGATTGAGAATCTTCAGCATCTAAGACGTTAGCTAGAAAATCTTTGATGGTTTTGATTTGCGATCGAACAGCTAGAATGGCATAAATTAACTCTGCTACAGAAGTATTATCTGCCACTTTTTCCTCTGTGATTTGGACGTGCCCGCCAGAAGGTTTGGTTAAAAACAATTCTTGCAGGGGTTCGAGGTTGTAGATGTATAGGTTGTTGTATGCAAAAATGTTCATTAAATCATCACAGATTTTATTGTAAAGCTTTTGAGGAATCAATAAACTTCTATTATTCTCGAATTTTGAAACAACTCTGGATAACCTTTCAAAATTAAATATAATGTGATTTGGTTCATCATGATTATCGAAAATTTCCAAAATTTCTTTCAGTGATTCGTCAAGCCCATTTTTAATTCCTACTATCTGTTGTAAAAAATTGATAGAGTTTCCCTCCTCAACAGTCAGTCTTTGATATGTGCGGGCGAATTTTTGCAATTTTTCTTCTAGAGCTTTGTCTTTTTCCAAGTGTTCTTGAAATTCGTAAAAAGCTCCCTTATTCTTATCTACAAAATTTAAAAAATCTCTGTTTTCATTGTTTTGAGTTGAAAACAGCATCGAAAATTCTCTATTGATAGATGACAGCGCATTATTGATTGCCAGTTTTTCAGGAGAGATGATATCAATCTTCTTCTGTAGCATAATTTGATAGCCATCTTCCTGCTCGTCCAAGGCAAGGATAAACTTTCTGGAGTTATCTGTATGCTGAATAACATATCGATCGAGATGACTGCTTTTCTTGACCCATTTTGTACCGTTGTGGATAAAGTACGGAATAAGCGTTTCAAATTTATCATACGTGAGCATCAAAATTCCCGATTTGTTTTGCAGAAGGTGGAGGGGAAAAAATATTTCAATTAACTTTAAACATTCAGCAGGACAATTACTTTTATCTAATTCACATTGGATAAAAAATTCTAAAAAGCTTTCAATTAAATAATTCAGTTCCCATATTGCTTTATCAGTCTCAGATTTATTAAAATCCTCATCTCCCAAACCTGTGTTTTTTACATATTCAAGGCGTTTAATCACATCTTTTACTTTCTCAAGGTTTCGTCTATTTGCCTGAAGCTTTTCATCAGTACATACTTTTCGATCGATCTTCCCAATCTTTTTGTTGTTGAGAATTAAAGATATCAATTCCTTGTATAATTTGATATACTCATCCGTCGTTTTCATTGCTAACGAATTTATTTTATACACGGGAATATCTGGGTATTGGCTCTCAACTGAAGTGGGAACACATAAGTGTTCTCTCAAGGGGGCAACATATATACCGATTATTTGATTTTTTGGATATTCTTGTATGGTTTTATAAATCGCTTGAAACAATTGGTGAGTTTTTCCTGAACCCGTACCATAATTGATAAGTTTTAGTTGGGGACGGTTTTCGAGAAAGCTATCTTCAATAGTTGTAAGGTAGGAATTAATAATTTTGCAACGAACTGATTCTAACTGCTGATTAAGATCGTCTGTTTGCTTTTGCATTATGTGTTATCACCTTATCTAGAGTAAATACATATCGTGGGATAGTCTTTTCTTTGACTGATACCCATAGTAGCGCCTGAACTCTTGTGCTTTGTCTCGTAAATTGCTATACACCAGTTTTTTAGCATCTTTCTGTGCCTGTTTGGTGTATACCAGATTCCCATTCACCACTCCAAAGAGCGATCGCACTCCTCGATCGACGTTGCCATTCCTTCCCGAATTGATTCCCGCATTCCCGGCACTGAGAGAAGATACAGTGTTTCCTCAACAGATGCGGAGTCAGATTCAGATAATAACACTGCATTGCTAGTTTGTCCTGCGATCGCGATCGGTTGATGCGACTGACTCCTGGGAGCGATCGACTGCGACAACTGCTTTTGGGCTTCATTGATTGGAATCATAATCTTCCACTCGTCTAAATAGGCTTTTCTAGATGAAATTGGGTGGTTGTAGACACTCCCTTAATTATGAGCGATCGTTCCCTTTCAGACTTCTATGATATCTATCTAATTCCTTGATTCTATAACCAGTTATCTACAGGTTCAATCCTCAAGGTTGGCAACTGTCGGTGCTAAGGCTAGTGAAAGCCGAGCTTGCCAATCCTTTGCCTCACCTTCAACCCCAGGATACTCTAGCTTAAAGTTGTCCCAATCTAGATATACTGAACACTGTGATTCTGCCCAAGGAAATCCAGATTTCCAAGAAAAGTTGGGTTTCCATGCAGCCTGATTCTTCCAATCTTCACTTGAATGAAGCACTTGATAAAGAATGTCAAAGGACAATGAAGTTTGCTCCGCTAAGAGTGTTGCATCATACAAATCTTTGCCTTGTGGATACATATCGGTTTCTAACCACAGCAATTTCCATGCCAATGACAGTTCTTTAGAAGCTGCCCACACTAACCTATTTTCACCAATTGACGAAGGGATATAGACCTCAATTGGATCGCACAATAGTTCTTCATTAAAAACCACATCCATATGCAAATCTCCTGAAGGAAAACCCTCTGCTTTCCAAGGAAAAATAATCCGCCTACCTGATGCACGTTCATAAGTCCAAATCTCTGTTATGGAGATTTTGTCAACGTCAATAATCGCATTACCTACATGAGGATTATCTGAAACTATCTGAATTAATCCATTGAACAATTCTCTAGATAAAGGGGAATTGACGCTAATATCGTGAGGTCTAAAAACCCAGTCTATATCACCGGGTTCTCTCGCCACATCTCCTAACCATGCTTTCAGTAATAAACTACCTCGTAAGACAAGGTGATCTTTCCAGATTGAACAACTAATAATTTGCAGCAGATAATCCATCACTTGCCGACGCATATTCAGCCATTGAGTTCTAATCTCTGGATCTTGAAATATTGGCTCTCCCAGACGAAATGCTCCCCGAAGATGCTTTTGGGGAATTAGTGCCGGCTCGAAAACTGTTGGGCGTTCAATTTCCTGACCTTGTTCTGAAACAATGATGTATGTCTTCGGATCGTATTTCATTAATCCTCCTTTATATTATGCTTGATAGTTATTCATGTGAAATTGGTGAATTTTTCCCTATTATACATCCTATCAGCGAATTTTATATTGTGCTTAATAATTATTAAGCCTGTGAAATTGGTGATTATTTACCTATTATTCGGGCTATCCTCTGATTTTATATTGTGCTTGATAATTATCCGTGTAAAATTGGTGATTCTTTCCCTTGAATCCAACCTGCGTCAAGGTCAAGATTACTATCATAGACAACAAATTCTGCTTCGACATCGATTGCTAAATATCTCAAAGTAGCGATCGCTTTTAAGAGAGTTTGAAGTTGTTGTTGAGCTTCAACACGACCCACGGAGATACAACGCTGAGTGACAAATCGCTCGTGATATTGGTCACTCCGAGTCTGGAAGAGATTACGAGAGAGATGAGCAGAATGTCTTTCGGCAATGTCAATCAGAGGCAGAATATCAGCAGAAGGTTCAAGCAACAGTTTGATATGATGCTCAAAATAGCGATCGCATGGATGGTTTAGTGCTTCGGCATTAGACTGCGGAACACTCTGATTCCACTGTGGCACCTCAATTTTGATGCGTGTCACCGTGAAGCCTTCAGCATTTAGAGATTGGCTTGAATCAAATGCCGTCTTTAACTCGTTTGTCAGGCTACCTTGCCCATGCCGCGTCAACATTAGTTGAGATACAGTAACCCCACGGTCTAGAACTATATGGAGAAGTTTTAGACCATGATTAATGCCCCATTGTTCAAGCGCCTCTACTCTGTCCAAGTCCTTGAGGCCAACGGTAATGTGAGTTTCAAATTTTCCAGTGAATTCCATGAATTCTTCCTAATAGGTCGGCTCACCGGAGTCGCAGTATAATGCACTATCGAAACGCTGTTCTCGGAACCCTTGCGAGTTGGTAAGCGCCCCGACTGTCCAACAATTGATATTGATTTGGCTGCAATCCTAATTCCTCAAATTTGTCGGGATATCCCAGTACCAAAACAGAGGGAGAAATTGGGTTTTTAGATTCCTTAATGTAGTCGATCGCCCCTCTGACACGTCCGTAGTAAGTCACCGGCCCTTGGGTATAAAAAACCAGACTGGGTTTCCAGAAACCAACCATAATAAACTCTTCCCCTGGCAGTTTTTGTTGAACTGCCACCTGTGCTAAGTGTCTCAGAGGTAACTGGCGGTTGATATCGACCAAATTGTAGGCGGGAGTAAGACCAAAGATGATAAATGCTACTAACCCGATGAAGTTAGCAACCAAAATCCAGCGCTGTTGCCGCTGCCAAAGTAAAAGTGCGATCGCCACCGCCGCAGTTATCCAAATCGTACCGCCTACAATCAGCAATCCCGACTGCTGAATTGCTTGGGGAAAATTGGGCATAGCCGGGTCGTCTCCGAGCCAGTTGTAGCAGTAGAAAGTTGCTCCGGCTATAATTAATAAAAATACGACATTGAAAATGTATGTAACTAACAGCCCTCGCGGTAAAGAATTAGGTTTTTTTTCTAACTTTGTCCGCCTGTTTTCTGGTTCGTTGCCTGCAATAATATCGCTCCACAGCAGCGTTACCAAAATCGCAGCGGCGGGGATTAAAGGCAATACATAACTAGGCAATTTGGTCACGGCGATCGTAAAAAAGCCAAAGATGCAGCCGAACCAAAATAGGGCAAATAAACTCAACTGAGCCGATCGCGGTTGACGACGCCAGTAACTGCGCTGCCAAAAACGGGTGCGGGCGATCGCCACCGGCAAATAAATCGACCAAGGTGCAAAACCCACTAGCACTACAAAAAAGTAAAAATACCAAGGCGCCGAGTGCTTGTTGACTACTCCAGTAAAACGCTGGAAATTGTGATAGCCAAAAAAGCTGTCAATATAAGTTTGACCGTTGGCTAAAATAACCAAAATGTACCAAGGCAAGGCGATCGCCAGAATAATCAAGATTCCCGACACCGGACGCATTTCGCGCCAAAGTTGCCGAAAATTTCCCAAATAAAGCCCGAAGCAGCCAACAATCAGCGCTGGCAAGACAATTCCCACAGGCCCCTTAGCCAGAATTGCTAAGGCAATTAGTACGTAAAAAGTCAGATACCACTTATTGGGAAATCGGGAAGCGGAAACAGTGGAAAATTCTGCTTTTTCTCTCTGTTCTTCTAGAGTGTAACCGAGAAAAAATGCGAATAGTGCGGAACACATACAACTAACTAATAGCATATCGGAAACGCCAGTCCGTCCCCAGGCAATAGTTTGGGGATTTAAAGCTATTAGGGCAGCACCAATCCAAGGAGTAGAAAGAAAAATAGGAATACTAGGAGAGGGGGAGAGTGGGGGAGTGGGAGAGTGGGAGAGTGAGGGAGGAAAGACAGTTACATTCATCCGTGTATCCGTCTCCAAATCCGTGTCGTACCCTTCTTCCTTCTTCCTTCTTCCTTCTTCCTTCGATTTCGATAGGGTATAAAATCCCATGCAAGTCAGACCGATCGCGCACAAGGCCGAGGGAAGACGCACGGCCCATTCGTTAACGCCCAGAGTGCGGTAAGCCACCGCCATCAGCCAGTAAATCAACGGCGGCTTGTCAAACCTGGTTTCGCCGTTGAAATAAGGAGTGATCCAATCTCCTGTCACCGTCATTTGACGGGCGGCTTCGGCAAACAACGGTTCGGTTTCGTCAACTAAACCGATGTTGCCGAGATTCCACAAGAAACCTACCCAGGCGATCGCGCACAGCCATAAAATCGATAGCAGCAAAGGTGCGATCCTCTTCGTTGGCGTAGCCCCCGTAGGGGCGGGCTTTCCTTCGGATCGCTTCGCTAACGCTAACGGGCGCTTCCTAAACTCTGACAAACTTTTAATAACTTCCTTCACGCAAACTTCCTGCGATTTTAGATTTAAAATTTTCGCTCGCATAGAGAGTCTACCGAAAGATTCGCATTCTCGAAACTCCCAATTCGATCGAATCCGGTTAAACTCAGATGTTACACCATTCTCAACAAGGCTTTTATGAACAGGCAAGATGCCTGTTCCACAAGAAAATTTATATTTTGTGGAACAGGCATCTTGCCTGTTCTTGAGAATGGTGCAAGATATCAGTTCAACTGAGATGTTGCACCATTCTCAACAAGCATTTCATGGGCGGGCTCTCCTGCCCAACCCCTACTCCCCCCAAGAAAATTCACTCTTTGTGGAACAGGCATCTTGCCTGTTCTTGAGAATGGTGTGGCTATGTGAGTTTAACCTCCCATAGCCGCACCATTCTCAACAAGACCGGATCGACCGGCTTTCTCGACCAAAATCTCGGCACCTGCAGCTAAGTGTTCACGGCTGCAAAATTAATTGCCACTCTCTGGCTGTGCCGTTCCAAGCGGGCGAGGGTGTCTCCCCGGCGACGTAAGGCCCCCAGTAGTGGCGAGAACCATCCTGAGCAAAAACCACTAAAATGTCTCCCCGTTTGACTTGTAACTTGCCCTCCGGCAGCGATAGCATCAGTCCCTTGTCGCCACCTTCCCCCGGCGCAAAATCCCAGTGCGCGGGTTTGCCGTAGGATTCCTTGGCTTGCCGTTTCGACAGCAGGGCCACTCGCACTGGGTGTTCGCTGCGGTTGCTGACGCGCAGACTGCCGGCGGCTTTAGCATCTACAGGGATTGAGGAAAGCAATTCCTCCTCTGACTGTGGGGGGGTTGGTGTTGAGTCGGGTTTGGGCTCGCTGGCGGTGTCTGCAGAAGCTGTCGCGACTGGGGAAACGGGGGGTGTGGGGGGATATGCGGTGGCTTGTGAGGGCCAATCGCTGGACTGATTGGAACCGTTGGAGATAGTGATTTCAAAACGTCCTAGAAACATTCCTGTAATTAGGACGATCGACACTCCAATTACAATCTGGTAAATTTTAAGATTCATAAATTTTAGGCTTAAAGGATAGACTGCACCGGCAATGAGTCTTAACTATTTTTAATGTAAAACCAGGGGCTGCTGTGCCACAAGATACAGTTACACTTAAATTTATTGACCGTTCTCGGCGATAAGTCGCCGATCGCTCAATACCATCTTAGATGTTAAATTTTAGATTTTAGATAGCGACATACTGACTCCGGTAAGGATTTGCAGTGGGTGGGGAGGGGCCGTTGTTGACTTATCGGTATAGCTTTTAAAACCAGTTGAAAAAAAGAGTGCCACTCTAGGCCCGTACTCCCAACCCCAATATTCATCAGTAATTCCGCCTCTCAAATCTCAAATCTCAAATTGTATAACTTTTATGCAGAATACCCGAATTAACAGATTGATTGATGTTCTGGGCGATCGCTTCAGAGGCTGGCTGAGCAATCCTTGGCGGCGGATTTCGCTTCTGATAATTAGCCTGCTGTTCGGCACTTTTTTGGGAACAGCTATTTCGACGATCGCCGGACAATCTGCGGATTGGGATATTATCGCGGCCGGGCTGTTGGTGTTGTTGACGGAGTTCGCGAGCTGGCTGGTTTACGGCAGCCCGCGGCCTGTAGCCCGTTCTTTTTGGGTGGATATGCTCAATGCTCTGAAAATTGGCGTGACTTACAATTTATTTGTGGAGGCTTTCAAACTAGGCTCGTGAACGAACCTGACGGTCAACTGAGTACAGTTAGACCGCAGGCTTCTTTTTCCTTTTTTTCTCATGCTTTTTTGAGTGACGGAGTTCCCCCGCCACTTTTGTAACTCAGACCAATTTTTCTTATGAGTTT
>NZ_JAUBOX010000102.1:0-22727 GCF_036700445.1 Microcoleus sp. T3_B1 | reverse complement strand
GAGCGGAATGAAGCGAAAGTTTCACGTTCCGTTCTGAAGGAGAGGTAGGGGTAGAAATGCCCCTATCGACTCTAACCACTTTTGCAGAGAAAATATGCTGGGACGCAAATAAATGATTGAAGTTGCCTTGCAATACCCGATGTTTGGCCCGGAAATTCAGTGTCCCCACTGTCGCCAAACAATTCCGGCTCTAACGCTCACGGATACCTATTTGTGTCCGCGTCACGGGGCATTTGAGGCAGATCCAAAAACGGGGGAACTGGTTCACCTTCAGTCTGGGCGGCACTGGCGCCGCTGGGAGAATGAATGGTATCGCCAGCACACGCACCCTGACGGGATTCGGTTTGAAATTCACGAAGCGCTCGATCGACTCTATACTCAAGGCTACCGAGCAACTCGCGTGATCGTTGCCCAACGCTATCGGGACTTAATCAGCGCTTATTTGGAACGCAGCACGCCTTGGCGCGGTCAGTCGGACTCGCCGCGGCCGAGGCTGTACGGTTTGCCTGTGGATTTTAGCCCCGATCCTCAAGAGGACCCTTGCTGGGAAGTGATTAATTTTGATTTGGAAAAAGAGCCGGGAGTTCCGATTAGATATCCCTATTTTCGGTTGTTTGAATAAGTGAAGGAAGAAGGAAGAGGGAAGAAGGAAGAAGGAAGAGGGAAGTTCGGCAACGGATTCGCTCCACGGATGTAACGGATGTCAGGAAGAGGGAAGAAGGGTCTATTGCTTTAGCGCTAAAGATGCGACCGTTTTTAATTCCGAATTCCGAATTTACCCTCTCAAATCTCCAATCTAAAACCGGAATTCCTGCTTCCCGTCTAAAATCTAAAATCTAAAATCTAAAATCTAAAATCGAATGCACCACGCCTCGATTCGCACTGCTAACATTCACCGGGCGATCGCCTTTTACGAACAGTTGGGATTTACTGTGAGCGATCGCTTTACCACAGGTTACACCCTAGCCTGTTGGATGGAAGGTCTCAACGGACGCATCGAACTAATTCAAATCCCGGAACCAAAACCCGCACCAGATGCTTTCGGAGACGAGCATTATGTTGGATATTATCATTTATCTTTCGATTTAACTGAGGCGACAACTGACTTGCCTAGTTGGTTGCAGTCTCTGAAACAGCGGTTTGAGGAAGCTGCTAAAGACCAACCAAACCAGTTTCAAGCTTTGAAAGTTTTATTAGAACCGACTCAACAGGCGATCGGGCAAAATGTTTACGAAGTAGCTTTTATTGCCGATACAGACGGTTTGCCCTTAGAGTTTATCCGGCGCATGAATGACTAATTAAGTCAGAAATCCCCAATTCAGAAATCCCATCAGCGTGCATCTGTGTTCATCTGCTGATATCTGCGCTTAAAAAATCCCCATCCCACTAATGTGCTTTAATAAGGAGATAAATTAACCAATAACTTAAGTAGAAGGAAGAAGGAATAATGCTCATAGAGCAAGCTTTTCAACCATCTGCATCTTACATTTGATCACCTAAATTTACTTAATAACCCATAACCATAAGCATAAAAACAAAACCCGCGGGCGCGGGCTTCATCTTCATCCTTATGGTTATTGACACTCCCCTGGCTGAAGCCGAGGGGATTCTTAATTCAGCGACTGACCTTAAAATTTTCTGTCCTTACGGCAATACTTAAACCTTTCAACCGTGGGGATACCACCAATTGACGAGCCTAATTCAGAAGCATCCCAGCGGGTCTATCTCCAAAAGCGTACTAGGATATTTCCCTAGAGTTTGGGTATGCCCTACCCTACTTAACAATTCGAGCGTGAAAAAGTTTATTTGCTGGATTGAAACCTACATTTTCGGTTTCGACTGTTTATAGTGTTTTCGCCGCACTTTGTCCCCCAGTTTATGCCTAAAAGTGTGTCTCATGTCCTGTTTCACTTCGGGCAAGGGAGTTTAACCCTGACTGTTTCAGTTTACCATACTGTCCCGTTTTGTCCAAAGCTTTTTAAGGAAGTTTTTTGAATTTAAAAGATTGGATTTTGGGTTCATGACTGAGGTAAAGAGAACAGGCAGGATAAATCCTGCAACGCCCTTTCATCCCCGGACTGAAGTCACGGGGTTTTCAGGGTATTCCTTATAAATTACGGTTTCAACTACTTACTTTTTAGGAACAAGAGCCTCATTAGCGGTTACGGGAGGGGGAGACGAAGCGGTAGTTCGCAAAAGTGCGATCGCCTGCGCGTAGCAAGGATCATCCTTAGTCGCAACCAACATCGGTTTGTTAGCTAATTTCAGCTTTTGTTCGTCTGTGACTTCGACTTTGACATCGGGAGTAACCCCCTTCTGGCTGATATCCGTACCGTTGGGAGTATAGTAGTGAGCGATCGTCACCGCCAATCCCGAACCGTCAGCCAAAGAATGCACCGACTGCACCAAAGCTTTGCCAAAAGTTTGGCCGCCCATCACAGTTGCGCGCTTGTTGTCCTTCAGAGCACCGGCCAAAATTTCGCTGGCGCTGGCCGAGTTATCGTCCACGAGCACCACCAAAGGCTTGTCAGTGAGCGCAGTGCGATTTGCCTTCATTTCCTGAGAATCGCCCGCGCGATCGACTGTGCGGACGATCGCCCCTGTATCCATCCACATCCGAGCGATATCAATGCTCACTCGCAGCAACCCGCCGGGATTCCCCCGCAAATCCAAAACAAAAGCGTCAGCTTTCTGAGCCGAGAGCTTTTTAATCGCCACCTCCATTTGTTCGCCCGCGTGGGAGCTAAACTCTTGTAAACGGATGTAACCCACATTCTTACCGCCTTCATTCTTGAGGCTGTAGCGAACCGCGGCTACCTCAATTCTCGCCCTAGTCAGAGTGATGTCAAATTCGCTTTTGCCCTCACGAGCAATCCGCAGCGTGACTTTCGTACCTTCGTCGCCCCGAATTACCTGAGCCGCATCCGAGACAGTCATGCCTTTGGTAGTTTTGCCGTCAATCACCAAAATCGTATCGCCCGCTAGAATCCCTGCCTTCAGGGCCGGGGAATTTTCCATCGGCTCGACTACCCTAATCGCTTTCGTTTTCTCGTCTTCTTCCAGCCTCATCCCCACCCCTGTCAGTTCCCCAGAGGTTTGATTCGTCAGCGCTTCGTACTGCTTCGGGTCCATGAAGCGCGTGTACTGGTCGTTTAATTTCTCTAGCGCTTTGCGGAGAGCGGTGTAGGCAGCTTCGCGAGAGGTATAGTTTTTGCTCAACAGTTCTTGGCGGGTCAATTGCCAGTCAGTCTTGTTAAAGCTGCCATCAACATACTCTCGGTTGACAATTTGCCAAGCTTCGTCTAATACAGCTTTGGGGCTATCTTGAAGCTCAGCGCGGACTGATTGACTCAGGCCGGGAACGAGCAAAGATATCGAAGCGGTTGTTGCCATCGCCCCACTGAACAGGGCTGCCTGTAACTTTGAAAAGCGTTTGCGGGCTTGATTCATTGAATTTGGCTCAATTCGATTTTAGATTTTTGATTTGAGATTTTATATTGCTAAAAAATCTCACACTACTACTTAAACTATTGTGTGGAGGCTCCACCATCCCTTTGGACAGTTTAACGAGATTCTTAGTTGATCGCCAACCAATTATTACTCTCTTTCAATAAACTTAATTTAAAACTTGGATTTATAAAGTGCCGTGGAAGCTAAAATCGAACAATTTTCGCGTAAGTGGTTGAGCCTGCTCGTTAATGGAGTTATCGGTCTAGCAGCGCTGGCGGGGGTCGTCGCCATGCAGTCTAGCGGGCAGTTGGGCGGAATGTCCCCAGTTGGCGTTCAGGGGCAAAAGTCGCCCTCTGCAATGTCGGCTGCCAGTTTCAAGCAAGCCGCACAGCAAGAAGCGCAGCAAGAAGCCCTGCGGCTAAAAATGCTCAAAACTATCCCTAGTTTTGGGTTTGACAATTTAATTGCAGATTGGACATTTATCAAATTTTTGCAGTATTTTGGCGACGACGAAGCGCGAGATGTAACGGGCTACAATCTGAGCCAAGATTATTTTGACATAGTTACGCAACGCGACCCGCGGTGGGCTGACATCTACCTGTTTCTTTCCACAGCTATTTCTTTTTATCAGGGAAAGCCTGAAACTGCTGTTCAGTTTATAGAGCGCGGTACTAGCGCTCTTTCCCTTTCGCCACAAATTCATTCCCAATCGTGGATAGTGTGGCGCACTAAAGGTATTGATGAGTTGCTGCTGTTGGGGGATATTCCCGAGTCAATTCACTCTCACGAAATGGCCGCTGATTGGGTGGAAAAAAACCCGTCAGGGGCTTCATTGGCGCAGATGTTTCGAGCCACTGCTGAGTATTTGCGCCGAGATCCCGATAGCGTGCCGGTGCGGTTTAATGCTTGGAGCACGGTTTATGCTCAAACAACTGATAAGTTGGTGCGTCAAAGGGCGAGACAAGCTCTTGTCAAGTTGGGAGCTCAGGTGCAAAAAGATAAGGATGGAAACGAGAGTTTTATTTTGCCGCCTCGAAAGTAAGCAGAAGGAAGAAGGAAGTTCGGCAACGGATTGTGTAACGGATGTAACGGATGTAACGGATATCAGGAAGAAGGAAGAAGGGAAATGCAGTCGCAGTAATAGTTTCAGATATCAAGAATGTCCTAAATGTCAAGGCCGTTGACTGTAATTCCCCAATCTAAAATCTAAAATCTAAAATCTAAAATCAGCTTGAGTTAGTTCGCGCCATTCACCGGGTTTTAGACCTTCCAGACGCAAATGCCCGATCGCACATCTGACCAGCCGCAGCGTCGGAAACCCTACTGCTGCGGTCATCCTGCGGACTTGGCGGTTGCGGCCTTCTGTGAGAGTCATTTCCAGCCAAGCTGTCGGCACGTTTTTGCGAAATCTAATCGGCGGTTCGCGGGGCGGCAAAGCGGGTTCTTCTAACAATAATTGCACTTTTGCCGATCGAGTCCGATAATCTTGAATTGTGACACCTGTCTGCAAAGCAGCGATCGCACTTGCATCAGGAATTCGTTCCACTTGCACCCAGTAAGTGCGGGGATGAGCGAATTTCGGGTCACTGAGGCGGTGCTGAAGGGGCCCATCATCGGTTAGCAGCAACAAACCTTCACTATCGCGATCGAGCCTTCCTACTGCATAAATGTTAGGAATAGGAATATAGTCTTTGAGAGTGCTGCGTTTAGTCTCACTGGAGTTGTCAGTGAATTGAGTTAAAACATCATAAGGTTTGTAAAATAGAATGTAACGATAGGGCATAAGCAATTAACAAAAATGTACTAATATCAATAATCCTGTAGGGGCGGGTTTCACCAACAATAATTGGCTAAAACTCACAATCTCAAAAACCCGCCCCCACCCAACGTCAAACCACTTTCTATCTCTCCTCTGCGCCCTCTGCGCCCTCTGCGGTTCATAAAAAAATAAATCTTGTTAACCAAAGATTCAAACCTGCTCAAAAATCTTCAGCCTTTAAGAGCCTCGCAAATCTCAACTACCCAATTTTACCATGCCCGAAGCCACACACCGCGTTTGCATCGTCTTAGGAACTCGCCCGGAAGCGATTAAACTAGCCCCAGTAATTCAACTCTTCAAAAGTTCGCCCACCTTTGACACCCAAGTAATTTTAACCGGTCAGCACCGAGAAATGGTCGAGCAAGTAATGCAAATGTTCGATCTAAAAGCCGATCGGGATTTAGCAATTATGCAGCACCAGCAAACCTTGACGGATATTACTTCCCGGAGTTTGCAGGGTTTGGAAGCCTTGTTTAAAGAATTGCAGCCCGAAATCGTGTTAGTTCAGGGCGATACAACGACTGCGTTTGCCGCTACTTTGGCTGCTTTTTACCAGAAAATACCCGTAGGTCACGTAGAAGCCGGATTGCGGACAGACGACGTATTCAATCCTTACCCCGAAGAGGCTAACCGACGGTTGATATCTCAACTCACACGCCTGCATTTTGCCCCGACAGCGCTGGCCCAAGAGAATTTAGGGCGATCGGGCGTTTTGGGAGAAATTCACCGTACAGGCAACACAGTAATCGATGCCTTGCTTTCTGTCGCCAAACGCCAACCAGAATGCAACATTCCTAACTTAGATTGGAGCAAATATCGCACTATCTTAGCAACAGTTCACCGCCGCGAAAATTGGGGAGAACCCTTAGCAGGAATTGCTCACGCATTTCTCCAAATCTTAGATAAGTTTCCCGATACAGCCTTGCTCTTACCTCTACACCGAAATCCGACAGTCAGAGAACCTTTAAAAGCTCTTTTAGGCGACCATCCGAGAGTCTTTTTAACCGAACCTTTAGATTACGCAGAATTAGTAGGAGCAATTCAGAGATGTCATTTAATCCTCACAGATTCCGGTGGATTGCAAGAGGAAGCACCTAGTTTGGGCAAGCCCGTTTTAGTATTACGAGAAACCACAGAAAGACCAGAGGCAATTTCTGCGGGTACAGCTAAACTCGTTGGTACTAATTCTGATATAATTACAGCAGCAGCGGCAGAGTTGCTGAGCAATTCCGAAGCATACAACGCAATGGCAATGGCAATTAATCCCTTTGGTGACGGTTTGGCGGCTTCGCGGATTTTGAAAATTGTTGAAGAGTATTTTAGTTAACTACCTCTCGATTATTCGGCGGTTGAAACGGCAATTAAACAAACTTTCGTCCCCGCAGAGGGGGACTAATTGCTGTTAAAAAAAGTCGGTTTCTGCCTCCATTCCCGAATTACCAATCCCCACCGCCACCCCCACTACTAGAGTCGCTACTACTGCTACTGCTGTAGTCGCTACTGCTGCTAATGCTGTAGTCGCTACTGCTACTGCTACTGCTGCTGTAGTCGCCGCCTCCGCAATAATCGCTACTGCTGCTGTAATCGCTACCCCCACCGCCAGCGTTGGAGTCGCCACCGCCAAAGCTACTGCTAATGCTGTAATCGCCACCGGCACCGCCACCGCTGGAGTCGCCACCGCCAAAGCTACCCCCGCAGTCGCTGTTGCTAATGCTGTAGTCGCTGCTATTACTGGTGTAGTAGCCACCGCAATCATCGTTGCTACTGTTACTGCTGTAGTCGCTACTGGTACAGTAATCAATACTGTTACTGCTGTAGTCGCCACCCCCACCGTAATAGTTGTGGCTGTTACTGCTGTAATTGCGATTGTTACTGCTGTAATTGGGACTGTTACTGCCGTGGTTGCGATTGTTACTGCTGTAATTGCGCGGATAACGGCGGTGGCGGTAACGAGATATCCGAGAAAATAAGCTGCGAAATATCCTGAAGATAATGAAGCAAGGTATAAACGCTATGAATGCTATCAATAACAACCCAAGTAAGCCATAGATTAAATTCGATGAATCTTCACTGGTGGATGTACTATTGCTAATAACTGGGGATTGACTTGGTATTGGTGACGGTTTCACCCCTTGATATGGTACGATTGGAGCCAAAGGCAGCGTGGTTTGAGATTGAGCATTTACCGTCGGAGTTTGTAAAACATTTACTAACGCCTTTGTCCCGGCTAATGTGCCCCCGTCAAAGTCCTGCTGTTTAAATCTGGGCGTAATTTCGGTTTCAATAATACCCACTGCTTTAGCATCCGGCAAAATGCTTTGAATGCCAGAACCTGTTTCAATTTGAACGCGGCGTTCCCCCACAGAAATCAACAATAAAACTCCGTTACTTTTACCTTTTTTGCCAATCCCCCAAAAGTTAAATAATTCTGTAGCAAATGCTTTTGGGGTCGCAGATGGTTTAGTATCTGGCACTGTCACAACAGCGATTTCTGAACCATTTTTCGCCTCTAAATCCGAAATCATTTGATTTAGCTGAGTTTCGGTGCTGTCGCTGAGAATGTTTGCCTTATCCGTTACCCAAGTGTTATTTACTTGACGGGGATTCGGTACTTCTTGTACTGTTATAGCTTGGCTTGTTAGGGGAAATGCAATTGCCGAAAAGCATAGCAAACTGGTCCAGATTATTTGTTTATTGCTAAATTGTAACTGCATCGCTTCAGTCTCCTGAATAACTGCTAGTCTGAAATTGACATATATCTGTCCGCCTAATTACAATTAAATAACCAGCTTACTGTCACGTCAATTCATATTATTCAGAAATTGGATTCATAAAAATCATAATTTTAGGTGCGCCATAAGGAATGAGAATTAAATAACTTCCACAAGATTGTGGGATGGGCGTCCCGCCCGTCCAAAAAGGACGGGCGGGACGCCCATCCCACAATAACAATTAAAATTGTAAGTTATTTAATTCGCGATCCTAAGCACCTTACATTTATAGTCATGGACGCACGGGTGGCGAGAAACCGGGTTTTTAACCAAAATAATTGCTGAAACCCCTCAATTCCGGTTCAAAAACCCGGTTTCTTAGTTGGCGAGTGCTAACTAATTTAGATATTTTTAAGGAGAGGGAAGTTGTGGCTGAAAATTGCTGCTACCTTTATAACCGGATAAAATAGCCAGTTTTTCCAAAGATTGCCTGCCCGTGTAATATTTTCCACGAATTTCCCAAGTGGGATAAGCTTTAATATTGGCAGCTTTGCACAAATCGGGTTGAGCATCTTTGCCTCTGGGATCGCACTCAATGTAAGTAATGGCGGTAAATGCTTCTTTGCCGAAAAGTTCTTGTTGCGTGTGACAGTGAGGACACCAGTAAGCACCGTACATTCTAGCTTTGATGGTCTGCAAATGGGTTGCTAAAGCTATTTGATCCGGCACAGATTCGCTGCGAATAGGTGGCGCTTCTTGTTCGGTAACAGGCTGTGCGAAAGGGGGAGGAGGAGGGAGGGTTTGTGCTAATTTTTGAGTGGGTTTGTTGCTGAAACTGAACTGTGCAATTCTTCCGTCTGCTTTGGTAGTGACGAAAATCCCCAAAGTCAGAAAAATGCCGATCGCACAAAAGTTGAATTTGCTTACTCTCATCTTGGATTTCATCTTGAATTTACTAGGATTTCGCGAGCTTGATTCATAGCCTCTACAGCATTGTTTACCACAAAGATGTTAAATTGTGCTAAACCTTTAAAAAAAAGTTTACTTTCGGCGCTGTGATTTAACAAAATAACTTGTTTGTTAGCTTTGAGGGCGAGGGTAATTTCCGAAGCAGTGCCCGTGCCCATACCGCAGGCAATTATTACATCTGAAGAAAGAACGTTAATGTTATTTCTGGCGTTTCCCATATCGGTGACAATGGCAATATCTACAGCTTCAGAAATGCCGCGAGTGTCATTTCCTGGAAGGATGCCCACTGTTAAACCGTTAGCTGATTTTGCTCCTTTGTTGGCGGCATCCATGACGCCAACATTTCTACCGCCAGTTAGCAATATCCATCCTGCTTCGGCGATGAGTTGTCCGAGTTGATAGGCGTTTTCTAAGTCGGTTGATGTGGCACTATCGCCAGGGCCCATGATGCCAATGATGATTTTTTTCATAGTTTTGGAGTGAATATGGTGTTATTAATACTTGATAGTTTTTGAGCACTATATACAAATGTATGTTATCAGATAAATAGTGGTTTCCTCAAAACAGTTGGTGAGCAAAATAACTTCCTGAAGTTTCCTAGTATTTTTACAATGTATGCTGATTTAACATTAACAAGTGAGAGATAACATGAGTGTCGCCCCCAACCCGGAAACAAAGCTGATGGAAAAAATCCGTAGTTTACCGCCGGATAAAATTACGGTATTAGAAGATTTTATGGATTTCCTTTTAACGCGAAGTGAAGATCGTCTTCTCGTTTATACTGCAACTCAACTCTCAGAAGCAGTTTTTGCTAAAATTTGGGATAACCCAGAGGACGCGGAGTATGATGAGTTATAATTTTGGTGAGGTGGTTTTAGTTCCGTTTCCTTTTACAGATCAAACTACCAATAAAAAACGTCTCGCAGTTGTTATTAGTTCTGACGTTTATAATGCAGAATATCCCGATCGCATTCTGATGGGTATCACGAGTCAAGTTAGCAGTAGTCCGAAAGTCGGTGATATTGTCATAACAGATTGGCGATCGGCTGGTCTTTTAAAAGCTTCTATGATTAAGCCAGTTATTATTACGACAATTGAGAAGCAACCGATCCCCAAAAAATTGGGAAGGCTTCAAGATGTATATCTCCAATCTCTGAAAGAGGGAGCTATCGGAATTATAGGTGATAATTGAGCGAGAGCCTTTCTGAATAATGCTTAGAAAGAACTATCGCCTGTATTAATGTTCTCAACATTTATTTCTCAACATCTATATAACTACTGACTGTTGAGAAGTATTTGTAACCGTTTTTGTTGAATTTGTCGATGATCTTCGTCTAATTTTGCAATAACTTCTTCTAATTTGCAACCTAATTCTTCCATTTCCAAGCGACTGCGACGTAAGTTAGCGAGGAGTCGTCGATCGACATCTGGATGTGGCATATATCCTGGTTCGTTCATCATAATCTCCACTCAATCTTAATTTCTTGAATGCTGCGTTCCCAGGCGGGAAGTCTGGCTTGGGTATAAGCAATTACTTCTGTCATTAATCTTAGCATATCAGAAGTTGCTGTTGGTTGTGCATTAGCCAAGCGTCGTTGCAATAGGGAAAACTGGGAAAACCGCTCATCGGCTTGCTGTGCGACACTTTTTAGCTGATCTAAATAGTCAATTGTTCTGTCTGTTTCTCCAAATTGCTCAAATAGAGTGTATTCAGCTTCTGTAGCATCGTCGATAATATCCAATAATTGCCGTTTTAGGCTCCAGATGGTTTCGGCAATTTCTATGGGCAGTTTTGCCATGTTTACTTGTGTGAGATGTACCGTATAGATTTTAGGCTAACAGCGTACCAGAAATGACTAAGGCAGGGCGCGTTTTGCGTATTTCTGTTCCTACTGAGGGATCAAATCTAGCTATCGGGATGCTTCCCAGTCGGTAATGGCTTGAGCTTGCCATTCCTCATCCCATCCTAAATCTAGTTCGTCAATTAGCTTGCAAGCTTCTGCTAAAGCTTGGTTTTCTTGTTGTTTTCGCCATTGTTTTAAGAGAGATTCTATCAAAGCACTGGGGTTAGGCGCTTTTTGATTGACGTATGTGAGTAAGTCATCTGGCAAGCTGATAGAGATGTCGCTCATTGGCTAATCAGAATAGTTTTTTGTAATTATTTTAGCAAGAATTGACTGAAATGACAATTTTTTGTTAGTTTAATGCACAAACGGAAGGGATCTCGCCATGATTGATGAATGATGAGCGAGATCCTTTTTGAGTCTGGTCGATCGAGGGCGATCTATCTTCCCAATTTCTTATTACAAAATTACAGGTTGTGTGAGGCTTGACAAAAAATGGCAAAATCTGCCATAATAAGATAACGAGTTAAATGAGGTAAGTAATACCAGTGACAAGCATGAATATTTCTCTACCTGACTCAATGCGAACTTATATAGAAGCACAGGTAGCCCAAGGTGGTTATGGTACAGCTAGCGAGTATTTCCGTGAGTTAATTCGCCAAGACCAAAAACGCAAAGCTTCAGAACGTTTGGAAGCGATGTTATTAGAGGGTTTGGAATCGGGAAATCCTACCGCGATGACGGAGGAAGATTGGATGGAGATTCGTCAAGCTGTGCGATCGCGTATTTCCCAGAATCAGGGGTTGCAGGAATAAAAAAGACCTCGATCCAAAAACGTCCGCAAGTTATCGGCGATTTGATTGAATTAGCCACTTACATGGCGGAAGATAATATGGATGCTTCCGATCGCTTTCTTGTCGCGGCCGAAGAAACCTTTAAACAATTGGCCCAAACGCCAAAAATGGGAAAAGGCTGTATTTATCTCGTTTTATGAACTGAGTGCTAAGGGTTGTTTGACCAATTGTTCGATAACTAGCGATCGACAAACAGCTTCAATTTTATTATTTCCACCAATTTCAAATAACAGATGCAGCCACTCATTAGGAGAAAGGGATAGATTTTCTAACCAAGGAGAGGGAGTAACTTGCTCCCAGCCGACGATTGTACCGAGGTTCGCAGGCTTTTGATTTAACTGATCGGGATTTGGGTTGAGTTGTACGTCAAGTCGAATGCAGGTTTTGAGGATAATGTTTAAAAATTGGTCATTGGTAGCAACTTCAGAAGTAGAATTAGTTGAATTGATCTGCCAATAGTAGTTGAGATTGAGAACATAATCATAGGGAAATTGCCACCCCATCGATAGCAATTCGGATTCGGTAAAATCGTATTGTTGCCAAATTTGTTGAAAGTTCATAATCGGACGAATAAATGGGATTAAGGGAGCAGAATAAAGTGGGTGTCTCCACGACTTCCGGGTTTTCCTGATGCGTTTAGGGGTTGTTCTGCGGGTGCACCTCCTCCTGGGCCATTGTAAACACGAGCATAGGATGAACCATCAGGTTGAGTCATAATTCTGACACTGTATTGAGTGTTTGGGCTTGTCCAAATTGTACCCGCACCGCTTTTTGAGCCTCCTCTAGCTGGAGTGGATATCCAACCCGAAGCAGTAAGTTCTGTTTCGAGGGTAGTTTTATCGATTCCACTGACAAGGAAATTGAGAACATCTGTGACAGCTAGGATGTTACCTGATGACATAGTTCAGGGAAGTTGGGTTTTGGATGGGGTGCATGAGCACTGGTAGGAGCGATCGCCATGATTGATTATAAAACGGGCGATCGCCCTTCTGAATTATTAGAAAGGGATCTCGCCATGATTGATGAATTAAGAGCGATCTCCCTTTTGGTCTAATATGAATGATAATGACCTTAACTAAGCATGACACCTCAACTGAAGTTTGAAATTATCTTTACACGGCCAGTATTCCAGCATCTTGCAGCGATCGACCGGAAGTATTATTCATTAATCCGCACTACAATAGAGGAGCAGTTAAGCTATGAACCAGAGGTAGAAACGCGCAACCGCAAACCGCTAGTGGAACCTTCCGAATTAGGTGCTACTTGGGAGTTGCGATTTGGGCCGAGTAATCGGTTCCGGGTGTTTTACGAGACTAACCTTGATACCTATGAGGTTTATATCTTGGGAATTGGGGTAAAAGTTGGCAATCAGTTATTTATAGGAACAGAGCAGACTGAATCATGAAAATAGTTTCTTTAGCTGAAATTATAGCAAAATTTGCTGATTACTTGAATGCCGATCGCGGAGAGCCAATTTTAATTACTGAAAATGGTCAACCAGTAGCGGCAATGACTTTAATTAAAGATCCTGAAGCTCTGGAGCGTTTCTTGTTGGCTAACAATCCAAAATTCAATCAAATTTTGGACAAATCTCGGCAAAGTTTGAAAGAAGAGGGAGGAGTGAAGTCGGAGGATTTCTGGAATTTAGTGGATGAATGAGCTTTGTTGGAGACTCAAAAAGAGTAAATTTAAGAGAGAACGATCGCCCTTCTGAATTATTAGAAAGGACGATCGATCTTTTTTAACCGCAGATGGACGCTGATTAACGCGGATGCAGGAAGGGCGATCGCTCGTTGGATGAATTATGGGCGATCACCTTTGTGAATTTGGTGCAGAAAGGGCGATCGCTCTTGTTTGGGGAAAGGGTGATCGCTCTGATAACACTTAACTGCAAATTTTCATTCTCAATCGCCCTAAGTGTTGTAACCTGAACTGGATGAAGACGAATAATTACTACTTGGAGTATTAGTAATTGTCCCAGAAATAGGAACAGTAAAAGATATGTTTGTGTCAAACGGCTTGGCTAGCCCCTGATTTTGAAGAGTCATCATATAGTTAAAAGCTATATCTCCAAATAGGTCGCCTGGATCAATTTCAAATCGATCCTTGATCAGGTAGGTTATATTAGCAGAATAGCGAATATCAGTGTCCCCATCTCCATCTACATCTACTTTCTGACTAATGCTGTCTGAAAAACTAGCACTGGTACCTCGTGTTCCTCCATACGCCCAAAATAGAGGATATCCATCTAAGGGGTTGAAGCTAAAACTGTTGCGGCGAACCAAGTCAGACGGTGTACCTTGAGAATTGATTTTCAAATACTCTTCCAAGTGATTAATAGCCTGACTTTGAAATTCTTTGAATTGATTAGTTTGCTTGACTTGTTCTATGACCCCTGGTGGATTATTAAAAGCTCCGCCTTCATTTCGTATAAACTTGTGGATAAATTCAATAGCTGTAGAACTACTAAATACACTCCCAGAAATCAACTTACTCAAAGGATTATTCGCTAAATTTTTAGCATCCTGTAAGGCTTTACTACTCTCAGTTTCAAGTTTCAACTGGGGAACATTGTTTTCTAAACCTGGAAGCACAATGAAGGATTTAAGAGGTTCAAGATTAATGGATGAATTCCCTGATTTTGAGAAGTTCAATATGTTTTTATTGACATCTGTAAAATTAGGCCTTGTTACGCCTAGCTGACTGCCAATATTAAGGGGTGTCTTCGGTACTGGTGTCCCTTCTTTGTAAGCCACCGCCTTACTGCCATTCCAGTAAACGTTACCGTGCTCAAAGTATTGAATGATATTCCCATTCCCCAAGCCCTTTTCCTCACTCGTTGGAGCACCTAACCAGCCTTCCAATCCACCTGTATTCCTGTATGTTTGACGGATGCCTCCGTAAAGCGGGAATGTTCCATTTGCACTGCTGACGATCGACCCATTCTCAAATAGCTGATAGCTCGCACCATTAGAGTTGGTGACATCTGAAATGGGATTGCCCAATGTCCCTTGATAATTCTGGAAAACAGGATAGAAATTGCCACCTATTGTGTACCCGTTGAGAGAAATTGAATTAGGCGCCGGCTGCACGGGATTGTCAATTGGTGGCTGCACGGGATTGTCAATTGGTGGCTGTACGGGATTGTCAATTGGTGGCTGTACGGGATTGTCAATTGGCGGTTGTACGGAATTGTCAATCGGCGGCTGCACGGGATTGTCAATCGGCGGTGTAGATGGGATATCTTGGACATTGGTGACGTACAAACCAGATACAAAACCGCTACCATCTGCCAGGTGATACCAGACATCACTGCTACCTTCACCATTAGGATCGTTGATTAATTCACCTTGAGTCTGGTAGTCAAATTCCAGTTGTGTCCCAGGACTGACTTTACCGACAGAAGCACTGGAAGTATCAGCAGTGGGACGAATATTAACACCACCGTTAATCTGGACAGCAATTTTACCCCCATCCGTTACACCACTCAAATTAACCGCCCGTTCCCAAGGCGTAACTTGTCCATCTAAACCCCAAGTTGTCGGGTTCGAGAAAGGTGTCGGAATATAAACTTGCGGCGTTGTCTCCTTCGCCACTTGCACAGCTTTATTCAAATTCACCACCCCAAAACCCGTTTCTTCATCCCATCCGGGCTCCTTCAAATCGATCGCACTTCCGGTCAAAACGTCAATCACTTGGGTAGGATTCAAATCGGGATTACTCTCCCAAACCTTAGACGCCATCCCCGCCGCTTTGGCCGCGGCAACAGAAGTTCCCGCCATCGTGCCTAAATCATCGCCAACTGTCGATAAAGTCGGATTGTCGATCGCACCTCCGGGCACTAAAATATCCAAACCATAGCCATAGCTGGAATAATCCGATCGCCCAAATCCATCAGATGAACCAACCGTGATAATATTCTCAAACTCCTGGGAAGATTGACCCAAAACAGACATCACACCGCCGTCATTACCAGCCGCTACAACTAACAGCACTCCATTCTGACGCGCATTTTCTAATGCCGCACGTTCTCGGTTCGTAAATTCGTAACGAGTGGTAATGCTTCCATCAGCATTCTTTTGAGTTAAATCGAGGGGAAGAAGTGCGATCGCATTCTTCTTCTTTTGTGCTTTCGCCTCACCCACAAAATCAGTTAAAGCTAAATCCCATTCCCCAGAACCAATTGCCCGACTTAGGTACACATTGGCTTTATCGTTGTAGCCATCAATGCCTTTATCGTTGCCTTGAATCGCACTCACTAAACCCCAGCTAAATGTGCCGTGTTCGTTACCAGTGCCAGCAGTAAACAAAGGATTGCTATCTTTGTCAATGCGATCGCGCCCCATAGTCACTTTAGAGTAATCCAAATCGGGATTGTTCGTCGCAAACCCAGTATCGATGATACCGATAAAGGCGCGATTTTCTGGCGGCGAACTAATCGGTAATACGGTTTCAATAGGCGGTTCCGGGTCGATCGGCTGCGACATATCGTCGATCGGCTCAAGTCCAACTAGAGGCGGTTCCGGGGCGATCGTAGGCGGTTGCACCGGTGGTGTTGGAGGGGTCGGCACCGTTGCTACAGGTGGCGTTGTCGCAACAGGCGGCGTTGCCACAGGCACCGTTGCTACAGGCGGCGTTGTCTCAATCGGTGGCGCTACAGCCACAGGTGGTTTTGTCTCCACAGGTGGCGTTGTCTCCACAGGTGGCGTTTCCACAGGAGGCGCGACAGCAACCGGCGGTTTTGTCTCCACAGGTGGCGTTTCCACAGGAGGCGCGACAGCAATCGGCGGTTTTGTTTCCACAGGCGGCGTTTCCACAGGAGGCGCTACAGCCACAGGTGGTTTTGTCTCCACAGGTGGCGTTTCCACAGGAGGCGCGACAGCCACAGGCGGTTTTGTCTCCACAGGCGGTGTTTCCACAGGAGGCGCGACAGCAACCGGCGGTTTTGTCTCCACAGGTGGCGTTTCCACAGGAGGCGCGACAGCCACAGGCGGTTTTGTCTCCACAGGCGGCGTTTCCACAGGAGGCGTGACAGCAACCGGCGGTTTTGGATCAATCGGTGGCGTTTCCACAGGAGGCGCGACAGCAACCGGCGGTTTTGGATCAATCGGTGGCGTTTCCACAGGAGGCGTGACAGCTACCGGGGGTTTTGTCTCCACAGGTGGCGTTTCCACAGGAGGCGCGACAGCTACCGGCTGCTTTGATTTGACATAATCGATCAATTTCTTGCCGCCATCAAGTTTAGTCCAATCCTTACTTGGATCGATAACTTTGTCGATCGACACTGCTTTGCCCGTCGCACCTGTTAAATTGAAAACCAAATCGTTATAATCTTTATCTGAACCAGTATCAACCCGCTGATCTTCCATCGCAAATGCCTTGCCATTGCCAGTGACATCTGCTACTTGACCGTACAACCAAGCATCATCTGGATTAGTGCTAGATAATGATAGCAGCGGGCGTTTGTCACCGCCGGCACCGGGATTCTTAAACACATCTTGCACCGTACCATTTGGCACCAGCATCACCGCAAAAGCCTCTCCCGGTTTCATCGGAAATGTTTTCGCGCCGCTGTACTGCCCTTCGTTATAATTTCCCTCTCCTAAACTGCCATTAAATAGTGGATTTGCACCTTCTGTGGGGTCAGAAATTACTACGTGACCAAAGGTAGAATTGGTCAGGGATCGTCTTGCTGCTTCTTTGATAAATTCCTGAGAACCAGGGGTAAATTTCTCCATTCCCACCACGCTGAAAATGGCAACTTCACCTTTATAATTGCCGCCGTCGTGCAGCCAGTCAAAGCCAACTTGTCCCGTTGAATCTGTAGCGAAAAAGCCGGAGTCAACCCCTAAACCTGTCAGCGGGTCAACTTTGCCGTCTGGAGTTAAACTAACTTGATAATTGGTATCGCGGGAGGGTGCAGAAATTTTGAGTGCATAATTGGTTGCACCCAAATTATCGATGCTAAAAGTCCCCGAATTTGTGCCGTTGGTTTCGATGTCTTTGACGACTTTTCCCTGGCTGTCGAGGAGTTGCATCCCGACAATGGAACTAAATCCTTCAGCCGTAACTCGAAAGCTGCCTGTATTCAGCCGATTAAAACGATAGGTGTCTGTGGGGTCAGTTTTACCTGCGAAGTCGATGGAGAAATAGTTGTCGTTCAGATTGCCGATCGATATATTAGACATGATGCACCTCGATTAATTCGATAACTTTGGGCTGATATTTATCTATCTGAAGTGCGTCGGAGTTTTTATGCGTTTTGTAATATAACTTCACAAAGAGTGTGGGGTTAACTCGCTGAACTTCCATCGCTACTTATTTATCTGGAGTAAGTTTTAGTTTTTATGCAAAGTTTCAGTCTTTGTAACATAACTTTACACAAACTACCGGGAATCAAGGTTTTACATCCACCTCACACTCAGGGAGATGGATATAATTGCGATTGGCTGATGCCTGTTCTCCCTATTGTGGTAAAATCTGATGGTGAGAAGACCTTTGCGGAATTTGGTATTTTCTCATGCCTCCGGGGTCGCCTGCTGCTTGATTAAGAACTAACAAAAAAAACACCGCGAATAAAATTGTCTCCCAACCAAAAGGTGCCGGCTTCGGTTCTTCTTTGGGTTGATCTGTAACAGACTCGACGTTGACTTTGATGTCGAGTTTGCCCTCAATGACTTTGCCTTTGAAAAGTCCATCGCTGGCAACACCCTTAAATCGCATTGGATTAGTTTGTTCTCCTGACATTGTGGTTATCCTTGTGTTGGTAGATTATGAAAAAACAAAATTCAATGAAGGGCGTGATCCTTTCTAAATCTGGCGTATAAATGGCGCCAGATTCAGACAATCAGGAATCAGCCCGACATAAAATCAGAATTTTTTTGAGCAATGTGTCGGCCAATTCCTTGGATTTTGGACAATCCCGTCCTTTTCCAAAAAGAGTAAATAGTCTGTGTCTTGATATTTAACTGTCGGGCGATGACTGCTATTTTTTCGGGCGACTGCTGCAAAAACAATCTTTGAACAAGAATTTGACAGTTGCAGTCGGGACGGTTTCGAGGATGACATTTCCGAAGTTCGTATTCTGGATCTCGCCTGATGTATTGTACTATCTTCCATGCTAAAGCTTGTTTTTCTTGTCTCTCAATCCTTTCGATTTCCACCTCCAAGCCATCTAAAGAATCATTGTAAAATCCGCTGCGTTCTAAAACGTCTAAATCTAAGGACAGCTCTTGTTGATTTTTGGTAATATGTAAATCGTGAATTCGATACCTGAGATGAGCGTTAACCCAAGTCGTCAGACTGGCTTGAATCGGAGAACGTCGGGGATGAAACTTGTGGAGGTTTTTGTCTAACCATTCCCAAGTTTTATTAACTGCTTCATAATAATAGGGATGAGAACTTTTTGACAATTTTGGAATACGTTGCAGTTGCCGCAACAATCGATCCATCAATTCTCGACGCTGCGAACTATCCGGTGATTCCGAGCAAATTGCTAGAATTAGCTTACATAACCGCTCATCTTGAGGAGTGCGATCGGAATATTGTTCCAGTGCCAACCTCAATTTATCTATGCGATCCATAATCACCCTCCTCAAAGAAGTGTATGCAAATCGAACTGAATTAAAAATTTTCTCAAAAGCCAGTCAAGGACGGGCTTTTTGACTTACCCCACTTACAATAAAGGATTAAATTAACCCAAGCAAATTTTTCCAAGGTGGCTGAAACCTTGGTATACTCGCGGTTAGCAGCTTGGGAAAGCATAAACCTTGCAATTTAACCTTGGGAGTCCCAAGGTTTGTCAAACCTTTTTCTGGATTCGCTCATGCAGAACAATAGTGGTCGGAATCTTAACTGGAAGAAAGGTAAAGAGAGTGCAAAGCTATTAATTGAAGTTTTACACTGCTTTACTGACGGGGATTTGGAAAAATTTAATAATTGTGAAAGCCTTCAAAAATATATCAATACTCGTTGGGAAGGAACTGATCTGTGGGTGAAAAAGACAAGGCTACAGGATCTGGTTGAGCTGACACAGAAATGGGGTAAAACCTTAGACAAAGAGCAAATCCGCAATGCCCTTCACTGTCTGAAACAATTGAACATCATGGAAGACCAGCGGGGCGTAACGAATTCCAAAACAATTACTGGTTCGGACAAATGGTGTTTTGTTCTGAAGTTTCACTCTCGATGTAAGGAAGAAAATCGGGATTGGCTATTTGGAAAAGAAGAGACACAGGGAGAATGGGAACGCCGGAAAGTCAAACAGCCAGAGGTTCTTAAATCCCGCCCTATTCAAGATCCAATAACCCCTTTAGGTTTGGCGAAGGATGCTAACAATCGGGGGTTTAACTTAAAACAAGCTGGCGAATTAGTTGAAGCTAGAAAAGAATTCGAGCTCGCTATTAAAATCAACCCTGATAATGGAGCAAGTTACTATACTCTGGGAGTGATGTATGAGGAAGCCGGGAAAGTTGATTGGGCGATGAAACTGTATCAGGATGCAGCATTCCGCGGCTTTGCTGCTGCTTATTGCAATTTGGCCCGTTTGTACATTCTTGAATATAAAGATTTTCATAAATCTGTTGAAAAAATCGGACATGGTTTAAAGCTGGTGGAAACCGAGAAAGTTGAGGATGACAAAATAGTCAAAGCTGGGTTGTTAACCTATCTTGCTTGGGCTTGGAAGGAACAAGGACGCTATGAAGAAGCTTTGGTTAAGTTGCAAGAGGCTGTTAAACTAGATAGCGTTCGGGGTTTAACTTATGGCATTATGGCTCAAGTGCAAGAAAATCTGGGGAATGATGCAGAAGTTGTGAAAGCTTGGAAAAAAGTTCTGGAATATGCTAAGTCGGATGAGCGAGATGAAGATGTTTACATTGGTAAGGCTCGTCAGCGTCTGAAGCAATTAGGTGGCTCTACTTAAATATAAAATGCGTGAAGCGTAGCTATCCCGTAGGGAATCGCGCGGTGAGATACCCGACTTCTTTAAGAATTCGGGTATCGGGTAATTGTGTTTTTTAGGTGGATTTACTTAAGTGCGATCGCACTTATTTGAGATTTAGCCTTAATCAAGGACATGGGTATTCATTGCCATGTCGATCGATACAAATTCGGGGTATCATGTTATTGTTATTCATGGCTGACCCAAAAGCTATCCGAGCGATTGAAGCGCCTGAAACTGCTGCTAATACCAAAGCTATGTGGCCGAGTGCGATCGAGCAAATGAGGAGGGGTGAAATCAAGACTTTGCAATTCATACTCTTGTCTCCAAGTCAATTTTTTGAACAAAGGACAACTGAGTTAGGCCTAACTGCTGTCTACATACCCACTCTATAAATGTCTGATTCCAACATGGAACCCAACAATCCAAAACAAGTTGGGGAATTAAGTTGGAAAGGTTAAAAAGACCTCTCCTAATAGACTGCTGTACGTGAAGTCTGTTACTCAACCTTAAAGAGCGTTGCTAAAATGACCAAAATATCAAATCCCCCTTGCCTGGAATGTCAGGAAGCAGAACAGAGAGAGAATCTCGATATTAACTGTATTTTAAATAAACTCAAATCAGTAAAACAAAGCCAACTTTCTTCTCGGGAAATTTCCTATTTATGTTTGTGTTTATGTTTGTTGTCAAGGTATGAAAAAGCTTTTAGAATGGTTAAATATAAAACGCCGACAATAGAAGAACTCAAGAGCAAAGATCCCGAAATTAGTCAAAAGGGTGAAAATCTGAGTGCAGATATGTCAAAGACAGTACACCTGTATATTAAACAAATGATGGGCATAGATGAAGAAAAACGCTTGCCACCTTGGTCTAAAGTTTGCTCATTTATGCGCGATACTGGATGTAAAAAAAATCAGCAATCACCTCAAGTAGAAATACAAAGGTGTATGTTCATTGCCAGAGTCAAAGGTAATAAAATATCTGACATTGAAATGCAAAATAACTTAAAAAAACTTGGGATTGAAGTAGAAACTATAGAGATACTAAGAAATGAATAAGGAAAATGATAAAAATCAGCAACAAGAAGAAATGAGTAGCAGCACTTTGTTTGTTTTCATAGGCTCTCAGGAAGATTTTTACCGGATTATGAGTCTGTTTGAAGAGGATAAACTGAGTGAGTTACTGGGGATAGAAGTGCTGGATGTAGGAGGTATTGTTGAATCTCAACTGGTAGCACAACCAAAAGTAATAAATTTAAGCCAATGGTTCCAGAATAATTTTGTTGAAGCTATTCAGGAAGCATGGCTGACAGTAGAAGAAGTTTTGGGTAAGAACATACGGAATCCAGCATTTAGATCGCAAGCCGTAAAACGAGCTAAATTAATTAAATTAGCCGAAATTACAGTAGCTTTAATTCTTGATATAGCACCAGCCGAAAACCAAGAAATCAGCACAATATTAGGAGTCTATCCTATTGGCAGTCAAACTTATCTGCCAGAAAACCTTAAGCTGGATGTGTATGAATCAGAAGAAACTTTAGTAGAACTTCAAGCACCATTACAGAGTGAAGGAATGATACAAGAATTATTTTTATTGCCAGGAGAAGCATTTCGGATAGAAGTTTCTTTGGGTGATTTCAAGCAAATAGAAGATTTTATTTTATTTCCAACAAGGTAGGCGATAAAAATGTCAGGTGTAAAGTTGGTTTTCTTAAAAATTAATAATGGCAATTTTGACCAAGGGTTTAAAGTTAACTTGCGAATTTACCAAGCAGGAAATTCTGCTTTTTTAGAAGCTGATGGCAGATTTCCTGCAGCACCAAAGATTCCTGAAATATATCAAAGTTGGCAGAAAAAATATTTACGCATGGACTGGTGTTTTCGAGCCAGGAAGGGAGAAACTATCAACGATGTTGGCAAGGTTCCCGAAGATTGTCGCCAATCATCTCAAAAATTAAGAGAAAGCATTAAAGAGTGGTTGAGAAAGTCTGATGATAGCGAGTTTCAAAAAATCAGGGAAACACTTATAGGAGAATTAGATAGAAGAGACGAAATTAGGGTATTCATTCGTAAGGATTCAGGTCAAAAAAACTTAAGTGGCGGCATCTGGTAAAATAAAGGAATGAAAAAGCCCACAGCC
>NZ_JAUBOX010000101.1:0-23165 GCF_036700445.1 Microcoleus sp. T3_B1 | reverse complement strand
AGGCTCTTTCTGCCCATTCTTGTGACTACTTTCCTATGCCTGACCTCATTCCCGAATTTCAGACCTGAATCCTTACGTCAAATCTTCAATCTAAAATCTAAAATCTAAAATCTAAAATCGACTGACCGTGCACTATGGAAAAATTTAACTACAGCAACAGTCTTGACATTCATTCACTGCTCGATCGCTACCGCACAGGCTCGATCGCGCCTGCAGATACGATCGCCAGCGTGTACGATCGGATCGAACGCTATGCAGATCCGGCAGTATGGATTTATTTAGCACCACAGGCAGAAACCCTCGAACGGGCCAAAGCCTTGGAAAACCTAGACCCGCAACAATTGCCGCTCTACGGAATACCTTTTGCGATCAAAGATAATCTCGATTGGGCGGGCGTTCCGACTACGGCGGGATGTCCTGCGTTTGCTCGCACTCCAGCGCGATCGTCCGCAGTCGTAGAGCGTTTGTGCGCGGCAGGTGCGATCGCGATCGGCAAAACAAACATGGATCAATTTGCCACAGGATTAGTGGGAACCCGCACGCCCTATGGAGTTTGTCGCAATCCGTTCGATCGGCGCTACATTCCGGGCGGATCGAGTTCGGGTTCCGCCGCAGCAGTCTCCGCCGGATTGGTGAGTTTTGCTCTGGGTACCGATACCGCAGGATCGGGGCGGGTTCCCGCTGCTTTTACCAACATTGTCGGGCTGAAGCCCAGTTGCGGCTCGATCGGCACTCGCGGCTTACTGCCGGCAGTGCGATCGCTCGATTGCGTTTCTGTGTTCGCTCTCACCTGTGCGGATGCGGCCTCCGTGCTGCAAGTAGCCAGCGGTTTTGACGCTGAGGATGCGTTTTCTCGTCGCCCTGAAACGAAAGTTTTGCCGGATTTATCCCGCTTGCGGGTGGGAGTTCCCGGAGACGGCGAACTCGAATTTTTTGGGAATGCAGAAGCCGAACAGCGCTACCGAGAGGCTCTGGTGCGCTTGCAATCATTGGGCTGCACGATCGCACCTATTGACTTCAAACCCTTTGCGGATGCTGCCGAACTGCTCTACGGCGGGCCTTGGGTAGCAGAAAGGTTGGCCGCGATCGGCGATTTCCTCGACGCGCACCCAGAGGATATCGATCCGATCGTCTACGAAATTATCAGCGGCGGCAAACGCTACGATGCCGTCTCTGCCTACCGCGCATCGTACCGGTTGGCAGAACTCCGCAAGCTTGCAGAAATTCAGTGGCAGTCAATGGATGTGTTGGCGGTACCCACGACAGGTACGATTTATACTGTCGCAGAAGTTGCAGCCGAGCCGATCGCGCTCAACACCAATCTGGGGCGCTACACGAACTTTGCGAATTTGCTCGATTTGTGCGCGATCGCAGTTCCCAGCGGGTTTCAAAGCAGCGGATTGCCCGCAGGATTGACACTGATGGCTCCAGCGTGGCACGATTTATCGCTCTGCAGCCTGGGATCTGCTTTCCACGCTAGCTTGGGGGGAACTTTGGGCGCAACCGGTCTGCCGCTGCCAACCCTCCCGGAACCCGCCATCCCAGCCAAATATTCCTCAGAAGGACGAGTCAAAATAGCCGTAGTTGGCGCTCATTTGAGCGGTGAGCCGCTGAATTATCAATTAATTGAGGGGGGAGGCATTTTGGTTCGCGCCTGCCGTACCAGCCCGATTTACAAGCTGTACGCTTTGACGGGTAATGCTCTGGGCAAGCCGGGATTGGTGCGTCAGATAGAGGGCGGTAGCGCGATCGAGGTGGAAGTTTGGGAGTTGTCGATCGCGGCTTTCGGCGGATTTGTCGCTAAAATTCCCCCGCCCTTGGGAATTGGTACGCTGGTCTTGGAGGACGGCTCGACGGTGCAGGGCTTTTTGTGCGAACCTTATGCTGTGGCGGATGCGATCGATATTTCTCATCTCGGCGGTTGGCGAGCATATAACTTCCGGTTTTAGGCTAAGTTAGAATGGCAAATTTCTACCCATCTTCAGAATCATGCCACCAGCAGTGCCAATTCGACCAATTCCCGTCACAACCCCAACCCCCACCGGCGGTACCAGTCCCGGAGGGGCACCTGGCGGTACCAGTCCCGGAGGGGCACCTGGTGGCACTCGCGGCACCAGCGGCCCCGACTCCCTCAGAGGTACTGCGGGCGCTAACTTGATATTTGGTTTAGGAGGCCCTGACAGCATTTTTGGCTTAGCCGCAGACGATTCCCTCTACGGCGGCGACGGCGATGACTCACTGCTGGGCGACGTTGGCAATGATTTGCTGTTCGGCGGTGCGGGCCGCGACAGCGTTTTGGGCGGCGCCGGCGGCGATACTTTCTACGGCGGCAAAGGTTCTGACTCAATGCTGGGCGAGGAGGGTAATGATTTGCTGTTTGGCAACCAAGACACCGATACTTTGTTGGGTGGCGCGGGCGATGACTCGCTTTTTGGAGGTGCCGGCGATGACTCGCTGTTTGGTGGCATCGGCAATGACTGTTTATCGGGCGATCGCGGCCGAGATAGTTTAACTGGCGGCGCCGGAAACGATACTTTTGCGATCGGGCGTTTGGCAGACGGGGACGTGATTACAGATTTTACTGATGGTACCGATCGGATTCGCTTGGCTGCCGGCCTTACTTTTGGCGAACTCACCATTTCCGCTGGAACCGGAACTTCGCCGAGTACAATTATTCAGCTTACAAGCACCAAGGAAACTCTGGCTACTTTATTCGGAGTTACCCGCACTTCAATCACTCAGGCAGACTTTATTCTTTAATTGGGAATTGTTGACGGTTGACTGTTGGCGGTTGACGGTTGACGGTTGACGGTTGACGGTTGACGGTTGACTGATACAAAATCCGGGTTTGCTAACCATTTTATGAGACTCGGTGCTTGAAACCGCTTTTGACCTCAAACTACACAAACGAAGTCTGCCTCCGCAAACTAAGATAGAGAAAGTTATTTAAGCAGGATTGGGTATGACAAATAACAAATAACAAATAACCAATAACAACTGACTAATGATTACTGACTACTGACTACTGACTAATGACTAATGACTACTGACGGTTTTCTCAATCTCAACAAACCTGCGGGCATGACATCTCACGACTGCGTGGGGCGAGTGCGCCGGCTATTGAAACTCAAGCGAGTCGGACACGGAGGAACCCTAGATCCTGCTGTGACTGGCGTTTTGCCGATCGCCCTGGGCAAAGCAACCAGACTGCTGCAATTTCTCCAACACAATAAAGCTTACCGAGGCACAATTCGCTTTGGCTTAACTACTGCTACTGACGATTTAGAAGGAGAAATTATCCATTCTCGACCGGTGCCGGAGTTGAGTTTGGAACAAGTGCAAGCTGCACTCCCAAAATTCCTAGGAAAAATCGAGCAATTTCCGCCGAGTTTTAGTGCGGTTCAGGTGGGAGGAAAACGCCTTTATGAGTTAGCTAGAAAAGGCGAAACTGTGGAAGTTGCGGCTAGAAAGGTTGAGGTTTTTCGGCTGGAAATCTTGGATTGGCGGCCGGGGGATTTTCCTGAATTGGATTTGTCGATCGCCTGCGGGGCGGGTACTTACATTCGGGCGATCGCGCGGGATTTGGGGGCGGTGTTGAATACAGGCGGTACTTTGGCTTGTTTGACTCGCACCGAAAGTAGCGGTTTCTCGATCGAGGAAAGTCTCAGTTTTGAAGAATTGGAACTGCAATTGCAGGAGAATAAATTCTGCCCGATTTTGCCATCGGCGGTTTTGGGACATTTAGGGGCGATCGTCCTTTCCCCTGAATATACCAAACGCTGGTTTCAAGGACAGCGCCTCCCGATTCCCGAAACGCCGATCATCGGGCCCTATGAGGAAAGTAGCAACCATCCCCCCCACAACCCAATACCCGAACCTCCCTATGCCTTGCAGGTTTACGATCGAGACGGTAATTTTTTAGGTATCGGTCAAGTAGCGAACTCAGAGACAAGTACCATATTATCTCCTCAAATTGTGCTTTAAGTATCTAAAATAAAGATGAAAAAAGGTATAATTGGTACAGGAAAAGTTGGCGGAACTCTAACCGCTGGGAATCCCCTAGATTCACCTAGCTTACAGCGGTACGGGACGAGATTGACCTATTAATCTAATCAATCGCTGAGGTAAAAATTGTGAAAATATTGCTGATCGGATTAATCCGAGGCTACAAAATGGGGATTTCTCCTTACCTGCCTAACGCCTGTAGATTTCAGCCAACTTGTTCGCAATACGCGATCGAAGCAATAGAAAGATTTGGGCCCGCCCGCGGCAGCTCAATGGCAGTTAAGCGGATTTTGCGCTGTCATCCTTTTCATCCAGGGGGTTACGATCCAGTACCTCCCACAGAGAGCGAGGGCGATTAGTTATTAGTCAAAAATAGTATTTTATTTATTAGTTAATAGTGCAAATAGGCGTTGCATCCTCATGGCTAAAAGTACCGAGGGGAATCACTCCCTACGAGGGTTAAATTCGCACAATTAGTGGTGTTTCTTAACCCAAATTCAGTAATATTACTGTTATCTTTTAAAACTCAGCAGCTCTATAATGGTACAAACAGAGTACAGGGGATGCGAGTTGATATGTCTGCTACCGCAATCGGATACAAAATGTTGTCCCATACTCTGGCTGTACTCAGCCAGAAACAAGCAACGGGGAAACTGGTGTTAGAGCAAGGGGAACAACAGTGGCAACTTTACTTTTTTCAGGGTAGTTTGGTTTATGGCACAGGAGGAGCGCACAGAGCGAGGCGCTGGTATAGGGCGATCGGGCAACACTGTCGAAACTTTCAAGTCGATCTCAGAGACCTAGATGCTGGAGAACTGTGGGAATATCAACTGCTTCAGCGAGGGGTAGCAGCCAGCGAAATGAGTCTGGAACAAGCTAGGGCGATCGTCCACACCAGCCTTTCGGAAGTGTTATTTGCTCTGATCGGTCAATCGGGTTTGCGCCGGGAGTGGCGTCCGTCCCAGAAATATTTTTCTACCATTACCTCTTCTTTGCTGCTGTCTTTAACAGAAGTAGAGAAAGTTCTGTGTTGTACAGAAGAAATTTGGCAGAAGTGGAAAGCAATGGGTTTGTGGCTGGTAGATCCAGAACAAGCACCACTTTTAAAAGCGTCGGCCCATTTACAGGAAAATCGATTTAGTTCTAATTCTTTGATCGCATTAGCTAACGTATTCAACGGCGAGAATACTCTTTGGGATATTGCATTTAAGAAAAAGCAGTGCGTGACAGTAGCAACTCGCGCTTTAGTTAATTACATCAAGCAGGGTTTAGTAAATTTCCGAACAGTCCCAGACTTGCCGTCGCCTATAGAACAGTGGCGCCTGGCCGCGGCGATCGCAGGGCCGGGTCGCCCTTTGATTGCTTGTATCGATGACAGTCCGACAGTATGCGAATTTTTAGAGCAAATTTTATTGCCGGCGGGGTATCGAGTCCTAAAAATTCAAGACCCGATGCAGGGAGTGGGCATCATCTCCAAACAGAAGCCTGCTTTAATTTTTATGGACGTGGTGATGCCGAAGACAAGCGGCTTTGCTTTGTGCAATTTTTTGCGAAAGACACCTGCTTTTCGCGAAACTCCGATCGTGTTTTTGACCGGTCAAGACAGTATAATTGACCGCACGCGGGCGAAATTGACCGGTGCTTCCGATTTTTTGAGCAAGCCAGCCAATCCCGAACAGGTTTTACAAATAGCTGACAAGTATTTGAAGGTAAAAGGCGATCGCCACCCTTCAGCAATTCGCCCCCAAGATTTACTCCATTCACGACAACTTACCCTGGCAAATTCTTGAACCCAAATTAATGAACACAATAACCCCTTGCTGGGTGCGTCAGTTCCTGACGCACCCTACGCTCATTGTAAAATAAAGACGCAATCGAATTTAAGATAATTAATTATGAGTAATGTTACGATCGATCGCACCCCGCAGGTGAGCGTAGTAATTCCGGCTTACAACTGTGCGGATTACGTCGGCCAAGCCGTCGATAGCGTTCTGCACCAAACCTATACTAACTGGGAAATTATTGTAGTAGACGACGGCTCCAAAGATGACACTAGATTAGTTTTAGAGAAATATGGCGATCGAATTCGCTACATTCACCAACAAAATCAAGGAGTTTCGATTGCCAGAAATCACGGCATCGAGCTAGCGCGAGGAGAATTTATCGCCTTTCTTGATGCTGACGACTACTTTTTCCCCGACAAATTATCAGCACAAATGGCTGTATTTGCAGCGCGACAAAATCTAGGAATAGTTCACAGCGGCTGGCGTCTAGTTAATAGTATAGGCGAACCGCTAAAAGATGTCAAACCCTGGCAAAATGTTCCTAAATTAGACTTAGAAATGTGGCTGCGGTGGAAACCAGTATTACCCAGCGCGATGGTATTTCGCCGTCACTGGTTAGAGCGCGCCGGCGGATTTGATCCTCGATTTCCCCCAGCGGAAGATACAGATTTAGTGCTGCGTTTAGCCTTAATGGGATGCGAAGCAGAGTGGTTGCAGCAAGTAACTGTTTGCTACCGCCAGCACGAACAAAGCGCCATGTACAAAGGTTTACCGCAGGCTAAATCCCTCGCCGCAGTGATGGACAATTTTTTTGCCCGCCCGGAGTTGCCGGCTAAAATACGTTTGTTGGAAAAGCAAATTAAGTACAGTACCTTAGTGTGGATTGCTTGGTATTTGTACCGCACCGGTCATTCTGTTGAGATGATAGAGTTTTTGCAGCGTTCTTGGAATTATACGCCTTATTTGCCTGTGGAAACAGTAATTAATTGGGCGGAAGCTTTCGCCGAGTTTTCGCAGGATGCGGGAAATGAATTGGATGCAGATTTATTAGCTCAATCTGCCGAGTGGCAGCAGTTAATGCAGTGGACTATTCTCGGTACACCAGCTTGATTAAAAGCTTTTCCATTGCACTCATATCGTTTACGGTTGCATAGGAATTATTTAACCGCAGAGAGCGCAGAGGACACAGAGGAAGAGAAGAGAGGCTTTTCGCATTGGGAGCATCTCATATTTGTAAAAATACTTCTTCTGGCTCCTTCCTTCTTCTGGCTCCTTCCTTCTTCCTCCTTCCTTCTTCCTCTTTCCTTCTTCCTCTTTCCTTCTGCCTCCTGCCTCCTGCCTCCTGCCTCAAAACTCCAATTTCTAGCGGAGGGCTGCAAAGGTGAGATGCTCCCTTTCGCATTTCTGGCTATGTAAAACCTGCATAAACTTTATTAGGCTTCAGTTTGAGTTTCTGCTTCAGTAAAAATTGGCGGCCACAGTTCAGCAATTGGCAATTCCCAACCAGGGAAAAGTTCGGGGACAGTCAAAATATCTTCATTTCCCAACACAATCGGTTCACCTTCCTGACGATAAACTGTTACAGTTTCTTCATCTGGATCGATCAAAATTCCTACTTGCGCTCCGAGTTCTAGGAAATTATGAATCTTTTTTTGGAGCGGTTTAATGCGATCGCTCTGTGATTTAATTTCTACTACCAAGTCGGGGACTAATTCTCCGAAATAACGGGGACTTTGCCTGAGACGTGCGGCGCGGACAAAAGAAACATCAGGGGCTGTGAGGTTAGCATCAGGTAAAATAAAGCCCCCTGCAGAGTCAAAAACTCGACCCAAACGGCGGGGATTCACCCAAACAAAGAGAAAGGCACTCAAGCGAATGCCAATTTCACTAGATACAATGTCTGACGGGCCCACAATGATAATCTTCCCGCTTTCTAGTTCAACTTGGTAGTCTTGACCGGCTTCTTTGAAGGTTTTTTGGACTTTTTCTAAGTCTTTGAGTGTCATCATACGATTTTAGATTTTAGATTTTAGATTTTAGATTTTAGATTTTAGATTTTAGATTTTAGATTTTAGATTTTATAATTATCTGCAACTGACGCACTCTAAATCATATTGGTTATTGCTTATTTGGTCAGGTGCGTCAATCTATTTTAGATTTTAGAATTGAAGGATTCTCTGCAACTGACCAAGAATTTCAAAGGTGGTACCCGCCACGTGATTTATCCGTGGAATCAATCCCAAATCGCAAATCGCAAATCCTCAAGCCCCCGCATTTATCTCGCGCAAGTCAATCTAAAATCTAAAATCTAAAATCTAAAATCGATTGACGCACCCTACAGGTTGGTTATTCCTTGGCAGAAAAGGAGTTGCCGCAGCTACAGCTTTGGGCGGCATTGGGATTGTGAAATCGGAAACCTCCGCCCATCAAGTCTTCTGAATAATCCAAGGTGAGCTCATTGAGATATTTTAAGTGCTGGGGGTCGATCGCAACGGAAATTCCCTCCGACTCGCATACAGCGTCTTCTGGGGCTGGCCCATCGTCAAATGCCATTGTATAAGACAAACCGGAGCAGCCGCTCGCTTCCACGCCCAGACGAAATAAAGCATTGGGGTTCGGATGCTTCGACTTGAGGCGCGTTACTTCTGTTGCTGCTGTTTTGCTCAGATGAATCATTATGAGTAATTGGTAATTGGTAATTGATAATTGGGAAGTAATGTTAAGTTTTGAAAATGTAGAGTGTGCCTAGCCCTCTACCTTACCCGGAGAATGTAGGGTGCGCCGCAGCGCACCTTACCCCTATATCTTTAGCAACTTGAGTTACTTAGCCTTTTCATTACGAGCATAATCGTCTTGAAAGCGGATAATATCATCTTCTCCGAGATATTCGCCATTCTGCACCTCAATTAAAACCAGGGGGATAACTCCCGGATTTTCCAGACGGTGAGAAGTGCACTGAGGAACGTAGGTAGACTGATTGGTAAACAGAACTTGTTCAGTTTCGCCGCAAGTAACTTTTGCAGTACCAGAAACCACAATCCAGTGTTCGCTGCGGTGGTGGTGCATTTGCAGGCTGAGGCGGTGTCCAGACTTAACTTCGATCCGCTTAATTTTATATCCTGGGCCTTCTTCTAGAGTCGTAAATGAGCCCCAAGGCCGCAATTCTGTAGCGGCTACTCCGTTGGGTGCTGCAGGTGCGTGCAGGGTAGATACTTGAGAAATTTCTTGAATCTGAACCATGATTTTCACTCCTTGAGGATTGCTTGCTGAATCCTTTGGTAAACGACGTTGTTTTTTGAGATTAACTAATCTATAGTTAAAACCGAAGCCCACCTGCGGGGACTGGTTAGCCGACTGTAGAGTTTTGCAAGATTTGTGCTCAGCCCGATCGACCTGCCTTAACAACCATAGCAAAAGCACCATAGTAGTTGTCACCTGTTATGGGTTCGATCGCCCCAATCTACATCAAATCTTTATCTGTGGCGGCTGGTTCTTGAATATTTATTAAAGGTGAATCCTAATCCAGCTCTTGAGACTGCTGCTGCAAAAATTCTAGCATCTCTTGATAGAAAGGCAGCCCTTGACCCAGGCTATCGCTAGCGGTTGCTAGGATTTGCAAGGTTTCGATCAGCGAGTATCGGGCCGCATCTACAATAAGATCGAGGAGGGGATCAATCCCAGAACCCTGCTGCTGTGCTTCTGCGATCGCATCGATGTAGGCAGCACGCACCTGGTTAGAGATAATGACAATGGGATATCCAGCCCGCAACAGCAGGAGATTCATTAATAGCCGTCCCGTCCGTCCGTTACCATCTCGAAATGGATGAATCGACACAAAGCGAAGATGTGCTTCGGCTGCATACTCTAACGGATGTAACGATTTGATTTTATCACTGTTGAGCCATTCGATAAATTCCGGCATCAAACCCGAAAGCAAATAATGAGGCGGATAGAGGTATTCAGTACCGGCGGCTTTGACATCTAACTGCCGATAGCGTCCAGCTTCCTCCGGGGCGTTAGCGAAGCCCTCGAAGAGGATCGCCCTTATAATTAAGTTGTGAATTTGTTTAATCTCCCATTCACCGATCGCGGTGTCCGATCGCGTTAGCATTTCAATATAGTCGATCGCATCTCGATGCCCGATGACTTCTAGGTGTTCGCGCAAAGTTTTGCCACCGACAGTAATGCCGGTTTCGAGGACTAATTCGGTTTCGCGTTGCGTTAAGGTGTTTCCCTCGATCGCATTAGAATGATAAGTGAACCGAACGTCGTAGAGTTTTTTCAATTCTGCAACCACAGTGGGAGAAAGCGGACGAAAGCTATCCAACCAGGCTTTGAGTCGATCGACTTGTTGCAATTTTTCAGAAAGATTCATCGCTGTTGAGAAGGCAAAATGCTGATGGAGGATGTCACCCAGACGCTGAGGATACAGTCGCACTAACAACGCCATAAAGTTATTATAGGCTTGATGGGTGATCGAGGATTGAGCGGTTGAGAAAAATTGCATAGGGAATCGGTATATTTGTCGGGAGATTATGGCGACTCCACTTTTGTGGCTAATGCTAATACTTCTCTAAGGTCGATTATAATCTGCTGGGGTAGTTGTTGAGCAATCAGCTTGTTTTCACGCTTGGTGGACGAATTACCCGAATCAATTTACCTGTGAGATTTTCGACAGTAGAAATAGCTTCATTAATCAGTGTAGCTTGTCTCTCAATATTCAAATCTTCTTTGCAAATAATGATACCTTTATGATCGGGTTGCAAACGGTGTAGGTGTCTAAAATCATCCCAATTGCGCGTCAAAACAGCTCGATTGTGGTTAATAGCAAAAGCTAACACATCTTCATCAGGCATCCCCAGTCCACCATTTCCAGCTTCCTGCACTGTCAAAACATCGTGACCACAAATTCGCAGTAATTCCACGATTACCAGTGGAAAATTTTCATCTGCATAAAGACGCACCATTTGTTAATCTTCCTCATTTCTAGCGATGGCTGCTTCAATTTCCTCTGGGTGTGCCTCAGCATAAGCCCAAGCATTTGCCAAATCTGCTGCACTCAAATGAGGAAAGTCTTGCAAAATTCGCACATCACTTGCACCCAGAAGGCGATAATTTACCATCGACCAAATAGGTATGCGAGTCTTCGCAATTCTAGCATCGCCGCCACACACGCCCGGAGTTTTTTCAATTCCTTGCCAGGTATTGCTTAAACTTTGAGCTAATAGCTGTATTGCCTGAGTTTTTTCACTGGGAGTTAAGGCTAAGAGTTGTTTTTCTAATTCTTTCAGTGTCATTTTTTACAATCTCAATCATTATTACTCATCTCTCTCTTCTCTTCCTCTGCGCTCTCTGCGCTCTCTGCGGTTAAAAAAAAATCCCAATATCAATTTATCATCTAATTACCAACAAGCTGTCTTTCAGCCTCTTCCAGCAAGGCGATAACTTGCTCTTTAGTCACAGTTGGAAATCCATCCAAAAAATCATCAATTGATTCTCCTGCTTTCAGATAGTCCAGAAGTGTTTGTACTGGAACCCTAGTACAAGCAAATACTGGAGTTCCGCCCATAATCTCAGGAGACGCGCTAATAATTGAAGAGTGTTTAAGCATAAATCTTTAGATTTTCGGGTTCCATAGTTAACTCATCGGCTGTAACTATTTTTTCACGCTAGCTCGATCGCATCAGCTTTGATTTTTTCGTGCATCTACCCAATGCAGTAGATCCACCTATAATAAATGATACTAGATCGATCGGCATCCCACCATCTACTCTAGATCAACATCTTTTCACCACTTTGAGAGACACATCAAAATGAACAACAACGGACTGCCACAAAAGCAAGGCCTGTACGATCCGCAGTTCGAGCACGACGCTTGCGGAGTCGGATTCATCGTACACATCAAGGGTAACAAATCCCACGAAATTGTCGAGCAGGCACTAACAATCCTGCTGAACCTCGACCACCGAGGCGCGTGCGGCTGCGAACCGAACACCGGAGACGGGGCGGGGATTTTGATGCAGGTACCCCACAAGTTTCTCAAAAAAGTAACGGCGGGCCTAAACATCGAACTTCCCGAAGCCGGCGAGTACGGCGTTGGCGCGATTTACTCGTCGCCAAATCGAACTGAACGCGAAAACGGCAAACGCATTTTTGAGGAAATCGCCGCCGAAGAAGGCCAAGAAGTGCTCGGCTGGCGCGATGTTCCCACGGACAACTCCTCCCTCGGCGACACCGCCAAATCTAGCGAACCCTTCATGCAGCAAGTGTTCCTCCGGCGGGCCGCAGGTATTGACGAGGCGGCTTTCGAGCGGAAACTGTACGTCATCCGCAAACGGGCTCACAACGCCATCCGCAGGACGGAAGTAGACCCCTACTGGTACAATTCCACTCTCTCCTGCCGGACGATCGTCTACAAGGGTATGTTAATGCCAGTGCAAGTCGGCGATTACTATCCCGAACTGCACGACCCGGACATGGAAAGCGCTCTAGCCCTAGTTCACTCGCGCTTCAGCACGAATACTTTTCCGAGCTGGGAACGATCGCACCCTTACCGCTACATCGCCCACAACGGCGAAATTAACACGATGCGCGGCAACATTAACTGGATGCACGCGCGACAATCGCTGTTTGAGTCGGAACTATTCGGCGATGACTTAAAGAAAATCCCCAATTTAATCAATATCGAAGGCAGCGACTCAACGATTTTTGACAATGCTTTGGAATTGCTGAATTTGGCCGGGCGTTCTTTGCCGCACGCTGTAATGATGATGATTCCCGAACCTTGGACAGCCCACGAGTCCATGAGTGACGAGAAAAAAGCTTTCTACGAATACCATTCTTGCTTGATGGAACCTTGGGACGGCCCAGCTTCGATCGCATTTACCGATGGTACATCGATCGGGGCCGTGCTCGATCGCAACGGTTTGCGCCCTTCCCGCTACTGCGTTACCAAAGACGACTTGGTAATTATGGCATCGGAAGCCGGAGTTTTGCCCATCGCCCCAGAACGAATTGTATCAAAAGGTCGCTTGCAACCGGGGCGGATGTTCCTAGTAAATACTGAGGAAGGCCGCATCGTCTCTGACGAGGAAATTAAGACCAAAATCGCCACAGAACACCCGTACCGCCAGTGGATCGACCAGCACATGGTCGAAATCGCCAAACTGAAAGATGCACCGACAGTAGCAGAATCCCATCCCGAAACATTATTGCAGCGGCAAATGGCCTTTGGCTACACCTTTGAAGAACTGCGGTTGCTGTTAGCACCGATGGCGAAAGATGGCGTGGAAGCTGTCGGCGCGATGGGTGCGGATACGCCGCTGGCGGTGCTTTCCAACCGGCCAAAACTGCTTTATGAATACTTCCAGCAGTTGTTTGCTCAAGTTACCAATCCGCCAATCGATTCTATCCGCGAAGAAATTGTAACTTCTGCCGAAACTACGATCGGCGCTGAACGCAATTTGCTCAAACCAGAACCGGAAAGCTGTCATTTGATTGAACTGAAAACGCCAATTCTCAGCAATGAAGAATTAGCTAAGCTCCAACACGTAAATGAGGGCAATTTCAAGTCATTCACCGTGCCGATTTTGTTTGACCCCAAAAGCGGCGTAAAAGGTCTAGAACAAGCGTTAGACGAGGTTTTTGCAGCAGCAGACAGCGCGATCGCCTCCGGGGTGAATATCATCATTTTGAGCGATCGGGGTATCAGTCCAGACAAAGCCCCAATTCCGGCACTGCTGGCAGTTGCGGGCCTGCACCACCACTTGATCCGCAAAGGTACGCGCACGCGGGCGGGACTCGTGATCGAATCCGGTGAACCGCGCGAAGTGCATCACTTTGCGACACTGATTGGATATGGTTGCGGCGCGATTAATCCGTATTTGGCCTTTGAGACGATCGCCGATTCGATCCGCGAAGGATTGCTGCTAAATGTCGAGTACAAAACAGCTTGCAAAAACTACGTCAAAGCCGCAACAAAAGGTGTGACGAAAGTTGCCTCGAAAATTGGGATTTCTACAATTCAAAGTTATCGTGGCGCGCAGATTTTTGAGGCGATCGGCTTAAACAAATCCGTAGTCGATAAATACTTTGCTTGGACAGCCTCGCGGATTGAAGGCGTAGACCTCGAAGTCATCGCCCAAGAAGCTATTTTACGCCATACCCACGCATTCCCAGACCGCCCAGCCAGCGGACATACTCTTGATGTCGGCGGCGAATATCAGTGGCGGAAAGAAGGCGAGGCGCATTTGTTTAGCCCGCAGACAATTCACGCGCTGCAAAAGTCGGTGCGCGAGGGCAGTTATACGCTTTTCAAACAGTATTCGGGGCTGGTTAATGAACAAAACCAGCAGCATTTTACCTTGCGCGGTTTGTTGCAATTCAAACAGCGGGAATCGATACCCATTGAGGAAGTTGAGCCGATCGAATCTATTCTCAAACGCTTTAAAACTGGGGCGATGAGTTATGGTTCGATTTCTAAAGAAGCCCACGAATCGCTAGCAGTAGCGATGAACCGCATTGGTGGCAAATCGAACACCGGTGAAGGTGGCGAAGATCCCGATCGCTACACTTGGACGAACGATCGCGGCGACTCGAAAAACAGCGCGATCAAACAAGTTGCTTCTGGGCGTTTCGGCGTTACCAGCTTGTACCTTTCCCAAGCGCGAGAACTGCAAATTAAGATGGCGCAAGGCGCGAAACCAGGTGAAGGCGGACAGTTGCCAGGTAAAAAAGTATACCCGTGGATTGCCAAGGTGCGGAACTCGACTCCGGGTGTGGGATTGATTTCGCCTCCTCCTCACCACGACATTTATTCGATCGAAGATTTGGCCGAATTGATTCACGACTTGAAAAATTCCAACCGGGAAGCGCGGATTAGCGTGAAACTCGTGTCGGAAGTTGGAGTCGGGACGATCGCGGCGGGTGTTGCTAAGGCCCACGCCGATGTCGTGTTGATTTCCGGCTACGACGGCGGTACCGGCGCGTCGCCCCAGACTTCGATCAAACACGCGGGATTACCTTGGGAATTGGGACTGGCTGAAACTCACCAAACTTTGGTACTCAATAATCTCCGCAGCCGGATTGTCGTGGAAACTGATGGTCAAATGAAAACCGGTCGCGATGTAGTAATTGCTGCACTCCTTGGCGCTGAGGAATTCGGTTTTGCGACGGCGCCGCTGGTGACATTGGGCTGCATTATGATGCGCGTTTGCCACCTGAACACTTGCCCGGTGGGCGTGGCGACGCAAGACCCGCTATTGCGGAAAAACTTTACCGGCGACCCCGATCACACGGTAAACTTTATGACTTTCATCGCGCAGGAAGTCCGGGAAATTATGGCACAGTTGGGCTTCCGCACGCTGAATGAAATGGTTGGGCGGACTGATGTTTTGGAACCTCAGCAAGCGGTGGAACACTGGAAGGCTAAGGGTTTGGATTTCTCGAAAATCCTTTATCAGCCGGAAGTTGGGGCCGATGTCGGGCGCTATTGTCAGATGGCGCAGGATCACGGGTTGGAAAAGTCGATCGACATGACTGTGTTGTTGGATTTGTGCAAAGGTGCGATCGAAAATGGTGAAAAAGTCCACGCCAAACTGCCGATTACCAATGTCAACCGCGTTGTCGGCACAATTCTCGGCAACGAAATCACCAAACGCAACTGGGAAGGTTTGGCGGATGACACGGTGCACCTGCACTTCCAAGGCAGCGCCGGGCAAAGCTTTGGCGCATTCGTGCCCAAGGGAGTCACCCTGGAGCTCGAAGGCGAAGCTAACGACTATTTGGGCAAGGGGCTCAGCGGCGGCAAGATTATCTTGTATCCGTCAGCAGCTTCTACCTTTGTCGCGGAAGAAAACGTGATTGTCGGTAACGTAGTGCTCTACGGCGCGACATCCGGCGAGGTTTTCATCCGAGGGATGGCGGGCGAACGTTTTGGGGTGCGTAACTCCGGCGTTAATGCAGTAGTTGAAGGTGTGGGCGATCACGGTTGCGAGTACATGACTGGCGGCAAAGTTGTAGTTTTGGGCGAAACCGGGCGCAATTTTGCAGCGGGTATGAGTGGCGGTGTTGCTTACATTTTGGATGAGGCGGGGGATTTTGCTACTCGCTGCAATATGTCGATGGTGGATTTGGAAAAATTGGAGGATGTTGAGGAAATTAGCGATTTGCGGCAGTTAATTCAGACTCACGTTGATTTGACTGGAAGTGCGAAGGCATCGAAGGTTCTGGCTGCGTGGGATGAGATAGTGCCGGTGTTTGTGAAGGTGATGCCGAGGGATTATAAGCGGGTGTTGCAGGCTATTGAAAGGGCGATCGCATCGGGTTTAAGCGGTGATGATGCGCTGACGGCTGCGTTTGAAGAAAACGCTCGCGATGTCGCTCGGATTGGGGGTAGTTAGGGTTCTGCGCTAGAATTCTACTCATGTAGCAAGGGTCTTTCTTGTTTGTAGCGAAGTCTAGATCCCCCCTAACCCCCCTTAATAAGGGGGGGACAAGAAATCTTCTCAAAGTCCCCCTTCTTAAGGGGGATTTAGGGGGATCTAGACTTGGCATAAAAGCGACATTTATTGTGGGTTTCAGTCTTAAGTTTTTACCAATCGGTTCTGTCTGGGAACGAGTAACGAGCATGAAAGTAGGTAAACTATGAGTGCAGCAATATTAAGGACAAAACAGTACGTTGAAGAACAAGATGGTTGCTACCGCATCCTTGGGAAGCGCGTTTCTTTAGATTCAATTGTCTATGCTTTCCTGGCCGGACAATCCCCAGAAAGTATAGTTCAATCATTCCCTGTACTGACACTAGAAGAAGTATATGGCGGAATTTCTTTCTATCTTGCTAACCGCACAGCCATTGATGCTTATTTATTCGAGGGAGAACAACTATTTGAAACCTTGAGACAGCAAGCAAGGGAAAGTAACTCCTTACTTTATCAAAAACTCTACAGCGATCGCACCAGCCAGTTATGAAAATTGACTTAGTAACGCCTCCTAAGCGATTGCTCATTCATCTAACGGTGTTATGTCGCTGTCATACTACAAACTAAAAATGGGTGGGATTGTATACCCACCCACTTTTTTCCAACTGTTACAGCTTAAAGCCTAGTGCGCTCCAACAATTGCCTTTGCCCCTGCTGCGAAACCACCCAATCCACCAGCCGCTCCGATAGCAGGACACATTGTAGCTAAATAAGCAGCAACTGGTGGAGCAACCGGAGCAATAAGAACATCAACGGTATAACAGGTGACTACAGTAGCTGCTGCTCCACCAAGGAAGCCACCAACAGTATACCAAAAACCGTTTATGAATGAACCGACTGAATCGCTAGCAGCAAACGCTGGACTTGCAAAACCATTCCAAGCAATTACACAACTAAGAATCACTGCGAACAAGGAGCGAAAGGCTTTAACTCGCATAATCAACCTCTTTGAAACTGGTACGACTGATTGGATATAAAAGTTACACAAGGAATAATGTCAACTTTATAAGCTATATGCTAGCAATATTGCTAGGCTTCGTCAATAATAGTTAGATATTGACCTTTTATACCCACATTCCGCACTTTGGGGTGTCACCCAGCATAATTACGCAGAAGATTCTATCTTTAAAGTAATACATTATGCCTTTAAACAGTTTTTTAACCGTTAATGTACGGTATTTTAGTATAATTTATAGTTTTATTGCGGGATAAAAATAAGTAAAAACCGATTGTGACCGTTGAGGGTGCGGAATGTAGGTTTTATAAATTTGTTAAGATTAACTGGTTCACAGGCTCTGCCTGGGAACCGATGTCCAGAGGCTCTGCCTCGCTTGCAAGCAGGAAAATTGGAGGCAGAGCCTCGCCTATCTCCGTTCCCAGGCAGAGCCTGGGAACGAGTAAACGAGTAATGAGCATGAAAGTAGGTAAACTATGAAAGCGATTGAAACCACTGGAACAATTGACGGTCGAGGGATGCTTTGTATCGATCGCCCCCTTGCTCTTGCTAACCGCAGCCACGTTAGGATTATTGTTTTAGTACCGGAAGACACCGACATCGATCCAGATGATGACCCCAATGAAACAGTCCTCGAAGGGATTCAGCAAGGCTTTCATGAAGCAATTACCGGACAAACTCTCCCTTTGTCTCAACTGTGGGACGGAATCGATGACAACTGATCCACAATCGATCCAAATTGAAGTCACCCCCCGATTTCAACGAGATTTACGAACTTTAGCCAAACGCTATCGCAACATTCGCAACGACATTCAGCCTGTAATCGAACAACTTCAAGCGGGGGAACTTCCGGGTTCGCGCATTCCGGGAATGGAGTACGAAATTTTCAAAGTCAGAATTAAGAACAGCGACATTCAAAAAGGCAAAAGCGCGGGCTACCGTGCTATTTATTACCTCAAAACTAGCGATTAGATCGTTTTGGTGACTATCTATTCTAAATCCGATTTATCAGACATCGCCGCCGAAACAGTTCGAGAAATTCTAGCCCAATACGAGCAACAATTTCCAGAATCAGAAGAATTATGAACTATCAACTTTATTCAGATGTCATCTTGCTGTGCAACCTTCCTGAAGAAGGACTTTATGCCGGCGATATCGGTACGGTTGTAGAACAACATCACGTTGAGGGACTAGAAACAGCTTATAGCGTTGAGTGCTTCGATCTGTTGGGAAACACTGTAGCAGTTGCCACGCTACCTGGAAGTTATTTGCGATCGCCCACAAGTGCAGACAGACCTACAGTTAGACTTGTTAATAGTTTTGCTGCGTAAGTAGAGGAAATAGTACAATCGCGATGATGACCCCAAGTCGATGAAGGTGATCGTCTAAAAATAGTGGCTATCGACTCAAATTGTCGCAACTGAGAGTAAAATTGAATATCTATTTTCCATAGAGCAACGTCGCTTTGAGCCAGATTCAAATCTTAAACTTACAAAGCCTTAGCCAGGGACTCCCTGCGATTACACCTGCCTTTGGAGCCGCGATCGCAGAAGCAGGTGCGATTTGTCTAACCGATGAAGCTCACCAACCAGGAGTAACACTTAAAGTTGAGGGAGAATTTTCTGCCACATTCAAGTTAGATTGGCAGCCAGTCACCGAGCAAACCCGACGATGTTGGAATGACGAAGAATATACTACCGAGCAGGCTGCTTATGGAATCGCATTCCTGTTAATTTTGCAATTAACAAATCTCACAGTCATTGAACGCTCTCGCAAAGGAACTGGATTTGACTATTGGTTAGGAAGTCAAAATTCAGCTACCACACTGCCATTTGAGCGAATGGCTCGGCTAGAGGTTTCTGGAATTCGCAAAGGCAATCAAAGTCAAATCAATACTAGAGTCAAGCTGAAAACTGAACAAACCCGCACCTCAGACGCACAAGGCTTGCCAGCGTATATCATTGTAGTAGAGTTTAGCCGACCGATTTCTATTATTAGTGCCAAGCAAAATCCTGAAGGAACCGTACTCCAATGAGCCAGATTCAATCGCTCCACAAACAAGCAATGGATTTAGCCGAAGCAGCGGCAGTCGCCAGCTTAAGAGGTGCGTTGGAGTTGGCTGCACAATTGACGCGCCAAGCCTTTGAACAAGAAACTCAGGCCGCAGCCTTAATCGCTAGCGCCCTTGATGCTGAACCCACTCGTTCTGTGCTTCACCGCAGCGCAGCATCTTTAGCGATTGAATGTGGCGAATTACGAATGGCAGAACGTCTAATTGCAACTGCGTTATCTGGCAATCCCCCGGCAGAGATTGCTGAAGAGCTCAAAGATTTATTCATCCAGATTAACTTGAGCCAATATCTGAAACGTCAAGGAATCCACATCGACATTAAGGAACTGCGAGGACTGGTAAATCAATAGCACTCGTCGAGGGACTAGAAACAGGTTATGGCCTTGAGTTCTTCGATTTGTTGGGAAACATTGTAGCAGTTGCCACGCTACCTGGAAGTTATTTGCGATCGCCCACAAGTGCAGACAGAACTAAAGTGAGCGTTGTTAACTGATATGATGTATAGAATTAGGGAAATCAACAAGCAAAATGATTCAATCCATACCGAAAATATCCATCAAACCTGGATACCGTCCCCAGTCGGATGATAAAACTCCTGAAGCTGATGCAATTGATTTTTACCTACTGCGGCAACTCACCAATTCCCAACGGTGGCAAATGGGGGCAAAATTAAATCGTTGGGCAAAAACTGTTAGCTTGCGCGGGATGAAAAAAGCTTGTCCCTCAACCTACAAAGAGCGATTTGCTCGATCGATATTAGGTAGCAAGTGGTTGCCAATTTTAACCCCCACCAGTGAGCCCTCTATGTGGACGCAAGACCCCAGCGAAATTGCTAGACTGTTGCACCCAATTTTTGAAACATTAGGTGTCTCTTATTATATTACAGGAGGCGTTGCCGCTTCTGTCTATGGCGACCCTAGAACAACACGCGATTTAGATTTAGTAATTGAATTGCTCCGGGACAATATTTTTCAATTAGTTGAAGCACTAGAAACGGCTGGTTTTTACTGCCCTCCGGGTTCGGTCAAAGATATTCAAGAGGGTAGAGGGATGGTGTTGAGCGTCACTCACATGACTTTAGTATTGAACGCTGATATTGTGCTGAATTCTAATACTGAATTCGATCGCTCAAAAATGGCAAGACGACGATTAGAAGCGCTTGACGAAGCTGGTGTAGAACAATTTTGGGTTGCTTCTCCTGAAGATATTGTGTTGGCAAAACTGCTCTGGCGGCAACAGTCTCAGTCTCAAAAACAATGGAATGATATTTTGGGAATTCTGAAAGTCCAATCTGAGAATTTGGATCGGGGTTACTTAACAGAGTGGGCCCAACAATTGGGATTGATTGATGATTTGAACCTAGCTTTTACTGAATCAGGGATTTGAGGCGATCGCAATTCGCGCAGTGCGATGGCAAAAAAGGTCGATCGATAGTATAGAAAATAGTGCAATGGATAAACTAACTGAGTATCCCAAAGTAATAGAGCATATTTTAACCGAGTATCTATAATTTTACCGCCCTCCTCAATCCGACCTCGAAACATTCTTAATTACCGACGAACAAAACGGTCATTTATTCTCCTATTATTCAATCTAAAATAGAAAATCGATGGGCTGTTTACGTTCGGATTCGCGATCGCAAATTCTGGATCGAGGAAGACTGGACAGAAGATGGGATTGCAACGGATTTGGTGCGCGCAGGGGTTCCCAAGGAAGATATCGTGTTGGCATTTCACGAACCGGGAATGCGGCAATACACCGATTTTGCAGCCGCTTCGTAGCGCTCATTTAACTTAACTCCAGCGGTTCCGAATAGACAGGCAAACCCTCCTGAAATACCAGCAATTCTACCGGTTTAATTTGCGTCCAAACTTCGTTATCAGTCAGGGGAAAAGTGGCAATAACAGCCACGCGATCGTCCTCATTTGTCAGCTCCAGAAAATCTACTTTTTCAACTGTTGCTGCGTCTTTTCCTGTAAATTTATAACTAGCTTCTAATACCTGTTTAGATAATTTATTGGATTTTTAAAATCTTTAAAATTAGAGTTATTGTGGTTAATCCCCCAATTTAGCCACCAAATCTTCACAAACAGGATTTGTCAAGTCACCGCCCAGAGTTCGTAATACGGTAGCGCCCAAAAATGCTGTAGTTAATAGCATTCCGAATAATTTATAGTCGATAGGAACTGGAAAGGATAGACTAAAAGCCAATTTTACAATTTACATTCAGCTATTCGCTTGAGAATTAACCTCCATCCAGCACTAGCAAAGCGAGCATTCCAGTACATCCAAAATGAAGTAGGAACCAGCCACGTTATCGGTAAATGCCCAACAGGAGCATCAATAGTATAATTAATTTTCTTGTAATCGATCCAATCTTTTTCACTACGCCAACCGACTCGATCGGCCAGAACAAAATAATCCTCATCCACTGCTTGATAGAGATTTGAGATCGCACTAAATCCGAAACGTCCACCACTCGCTTTAACCCAGAGCTGATCTATCTTTTTTAACTCGGAACATGGAAAATTTTGAATGTCGTTGGCTGTGAGTAGGCGATCTTGTCTGGAATCGGCCCCGGCAATTTGCAGCATTAGTTGTCTGGTTTCAATGTCGGCATCTTTCCAATCTTTCCGAGTCAGGAAGTGATGAAGTTGAGTGTAGTCAGTTGCGGTCATTAATTTTATGATTGGTTTTATATTGTAAGCAGAACTCCTAGAAGCCTCTCCTGAGCTCAACGCTGCCGATTTAGTCAACGTTTTGGCTGACGCCGATGCCCATCCTGAAAAAATTGCGATCGCATCGGGTTTAAGCGGTGATGATGCGCTGACGGCTGCGTTTGAAGAAAATGCTCGCGATGTGGCCCAGAGCCCCGGCAGTTAGGGTTCTGCGGTAGAATTCTACTCATCTAGCAAGGGGCTTAAAGCTCCTTGTGCGAGTTCTTACACACTATGCAATGGAATATCTAACTTTTAGAGAAGCCGATCGAGAGGACATACAGGCGATCGTCAATATTCACAATTCTCATGCGCGCCGTCAAAATACGTCGATCGAGCGCGGCTTTTTGCTAACACAAATTACTGAAGATGAGATTGTCCAAAGCTTAAATAATTCAGGCAGATATTTTGTGTCAGCTAAAACCGATGGGGAAATTCTAGGATTTGTGGCTATATCACAACCCAAAATATCTGATGAAATCTTGGATAAAATTATCTGGAAAGATGAGGTTTTTAAGAAAAGAGTCACAAGCGATCGGCATTTTTATCTCGAAAGAGTAGCAACCAAGTTAAATTGGATGGGTAGAGGTGTTGCTCAATTTATGTATAAAGAAATTTATCAACTTTTTCCAAATTCATTTATTTCGCTGTTTATTGTTACCCAGCCAATAGCTAATACTCGTTCCCTAATGTTTCACCAAAAACAGGGATTTGAACAAATAGGAACTTTGCAAATTGACCGATTTCTCGATTTAGAAAATTATGAATGTTTTGTGATGTTTAAAGAAACTTGAATTTATCATGAGTGAGTCTCCAAGCAGAAGCAGACATTAATCCAGCCTAACAGGAATTACCAAAAGCGAGGGAACTGTTATCTCCGCGAATTGCCATCTCAAATAACCTCGCTATAACTCCCTTGGCGGTTGTGATACTTCCCCTCCCCGCAGTAAAAATCTTTTTTCCCCAAACAAAAAGCGCCCCTATTTCTAGGAGCGCTTTTTGTCAATCTCAGACTAAAACTTAGCCATTGATAGAAGGAGCAACCAAAGCTACTGGAGTGACTTCACTAGCAGCCAAGTCAAGCGGGAAGTTGTGAGCATTGCGCTCGTGCATTACTTCCATACCCAAGTTAGCGCGGTTGATCACATCAGCCCA
>NZ_JAUBOX010000100.1:0-23313 GCF_036700445.1 Microcoleus sp. T3_B1 | reverse complement strand
TACCTTCAAATTCCCCACATCCGCCGTTGCAGGTGTGCCACCAAAGATGCCTGTTGCGGCATTAAATGTTAACCAAGCCGGTAAAGCGGTTCCGTCTTCCTTTGTCGCGGTGTAAGTTAACGGGTCATTTTCAGCATCGGTAAATGTACTCGCTGGTACTGTGTAATTGAATGCTGTGTTCACCGTAACTGATTTATCGGTAATTGCACTAGCTACAACTGGAGCGGTATTTTTAGTGAAGGTAACTTGGTTATCTGTACTGGTACTGGCTGCTGTGTTAGGATTCCCAGCTAGATCCGTAACTGCATTGGCATTAATACTAGCGATCGCAGTACCCGCTTGAGTCATGCCACTGACTGCCACATTGTAAGTTGTACCACCTCCTGTCACCTCGGTGGTAGTGGGTCCGGCGGTACCACTGAGAGTAACTTTCGTCTTATCAAACCCCGTCACCGGTTCACTAAATTCAACGGTGTAGTTAATCAGGGTATTTGCCGTCGGGTCGGCTTGACTACTTCCTTGGTTAATCGTGACAGTGGGGGCGATACCATCAATAACTAAGGCTTTACTCCCTCCCAGGGATAGGGCTGAACCCAAGGTGGGGAGGGTTAATATAGCATTAAGTCCCCCAATATCTTGAATCGTGCCGCCATTGAGGGTGAGGGCATTTATGGTCAGAGATTCTAGGTCAAGGGACTCGTCTCCCGCTTGGACAATATAGTCAAAAGTGAGGGTTTTACCGCCGGTACCACTGCTGTAGGTAGCATATTGGTCGGTAGTTCCGGTTTCCAGTTGCAGTTGAGGTTTGCCCACGACAGTAACAGGGACATCAAATTCCGCGGTAATGCTAATGGTTTGGCCAATACCATAGAGACCATCTAGGGTAGTGGAGGTGACACGGGTGATGGTTGGAGAGCGATCGCGCAGAAAAATGTCACGAGAGCTGTTAGTGTCCCCTGTCACCAGGTTGGAGGCATCAGACTCAAACACCACATAACGCCCATCGGCTGAGATACTGGGCTGATAGGATTGGCTATTTCCCTCAGCAGCAGCGGAGTCAAGGGAGAGGCGGGTGGTGGTGTTCGTCTGTGTATCTCGCAGGAAAATGTCAGGCCTGCTGTTATTGTCCCCTGTCACCAGGTTGGAGGCAAAAGACTCAAACACCACATAACGCCCATCGGCTGAGATCCTGGGATTAGAGGATTGGTTATTTCCCTCAGCAGCAGCGGAGTCAAGGGAGAGGCGGGTGGTGATGTTCGTCTGTGTATCTCGCAGGAAAATGTCACGAGAGCTGTTAGTGTCCCCTGTCACCAGGTTGGAGGCAAAAGACTCAAACACCACATAACGCCCATCGGGTGAGATTCTGGGATTACTGGAGTCGCTATTTCCCTGAGCAGCAGCGGAGTCAAGGGAGAGGCGGGTGGTGGTGTTCGTCAGTGTATCTCGCAGGAAAATGTCACTATTACCGTTAGTGTCCCCTGTCACCAGGTTGGAGGCATTAGACTCAAACACCACATAACGCCCATCGGCTGAGATTCTGGGATTAAGGGAGGAGCTATTTCCCTCAGCAGCAGCGGAGTCAAGGGAGAGGCGGGTGGTAATACCAAGGGTGTGGGCGTAGGAAGCCAGAACCTTTGCTGTGAAAGGGAGCTGTGGTGCTTCTGGGGAGGGGGGAATTTGGTGAGAGAGTTCCCAGGTCCCCCCCTTGGTGGCACTTCCGGTGGGGTTGGGGTTGGCCGCGATGTTTGCGCCTGTGAGTTGGTGTAATTTTTCGATAAATTCAGCCCCCGCGTCTCCCGCCGCAACGGAACACCCATAGAGGAGAATCTGGCTTGCTGTTAGTCCCCATTGTTGCAGTTGGTTCGCGTATAGGCTCAGAGTATCGAGACTCAGTTGGGTATTACCGAGATAGAGGATACCCGGAGCCCCGTGTGAAAGGATATGTATCGCTTCAATATCTTTTTGATTGGCTAAGGCGTTTGTAATTTGTGCGATGCCGCTCGAATTTTCATTTAAAATGAAAATTCGAGCGGCATCGATACCTTGGAGCAGGCTTTGATAATTCTGTACAGAAGAGTCTACGAAAATAATTTGCTTGTTCATGTTTGGTACGTTCATAATTGCTGAAATCCTTTATATCTATCGTTTACATCCAAGTCTGGCCGGGCTTGAAACCCCCGCCTCAAAGCTCAAGTCCTCTTGCATAGGACTGAAGAATTTATTAGTCTTATTGCTCAAATCAATCGAGCTGTAAAATTGTTAGCCCGTTCCCCTTTTTCACGGGAAATAAACGTGGAAAACTGATTGTCTTCGCTCATGGCTTCCAACATTCTCTCCACTAATCCCCCGACTGGGCTAGTCATAGCAGCGTGAAAGCGGGGATTTTGTCGTAGTAATGCACCCAGTAAAGTAGAGCCTGAGCGGGGTAGTCCTGATATGAAGTGGGCTTTCACTGGCCTCGTGGGGGAATGGATTTCTATAACATTAGATGCAACCTAAATGTATCATACCACAGACATATCTTTTATAGCCTATCTTTATTTAACATTTCGCAACACAACATCCAGGTTTACGATATCTTTACAATCTAGACATCGTGGGTTGGCTTTCCCCTATCTCTATCGTTGCTTAGGGCCCCTGCCTCTGTAAAGTCGGAAAAGTCGGATCATAAAGTCGGAAAAGTCGGATCTTTGCCATGAGGACATAATTTAGACCTCCCTCAGAGGCTGTGGCTATGAGGCTTTATTTGTTTTAGCGGAATTTTATTGGCTATTTTGCCAGACAGCATTAAGGTTGACGATATCTTTAGAATCTAGACATCGCCCTTGTTAATTACTCTGGAATTTTTGACCGCAGATGGTGGCGGATATACGCGAATGGACGCAGATGAATTTAGTTTAGTCTTGGACGCACGGGTGGCCAGAAACCGGGTTTTTGCGAAAATACTGCATTAGAGGCTTCAGATTCGGTAAAAAACCCGGTTTCTTTGGTTTTTGAAGCGCACCGGGCGGATATACGGAGATGGACGCGGATTAGGATACAGTTTGTTTAGTCACTTCTACATAAATATGTTCTAACCGCACCGGATACCGAGCAATTGAATCAATAGAAATCCCGTCGAACAGCAAAATAATTTCTTTTAATTCTAAACGTTCCGGCAGCCAAAAAGCTAAATCGCTACCGTAGCGGCGGGGAATGAAACTGTATTGTTTAGCGCGGGCGATGACTTCAGCTTCTTCGTCGGTTTTTACCACGATAATTTCTTGAGCAGGAATCAGTTTTTGCAACTCCTCCAAACTGCCCTCGGCCACAATACTGCCATTTTTCAAAATCCCAATTCTCTGACACAGCCGCTCAGCTTCATCCAACAAATGAGTTGTCAGCAAAATTGTAATTCCTTCCGATTGCAAGCGCTGGATTAACTCCCAAATTTCGTAGCGAGCCTCAATATCTAAACCCGTTGTCGGTTCATCTAAAATTACTAATTTAGGCTGGTGTACCAAAGCCACCGCAATATTCAAACGGCGCTGCATTCCTCCGCTCAAAGTTTCCACAGGGCTTGTAGCTCTATCTGTCAAATTAACTGCTTTCAAACAGTGTCTTACTTGATAGCGCCGCTGCTTGCGCTCTAAGCCGTAAATTTGAGCAAAAAAATTGAGGTTTTCTTCGCAGCTAAGGCTTTTGTAAAGCAAATTTTCTTGGGGCGCTACACCTATTAAGGATTTTGTAGCTTCGGAAACAGGTTCGCCATTAATAGAAACTTTGCCACTGTCGGCATTTAGCAAATTACATAAAATATTGATAGTTGTAGTTTTGCCCGCCCCGTTTGGCCCCAGCAAACCGTAAATTTCTCCAGCTTGAATGTGCAGTGTTAAATCTTTAAGCACTGAACGCTCGCCGTAAGACTTATTTAACTTTTCAATTTGCAGCACTGCTTTAATTCTCCGTATTATTTTATATATTTACGGTTGTTTCTGAACGATTAAACCGCAGAGGGCGCAGAGGGCGCAGAGTCAGAGAAGAGAGAGATGAATAATTAGGACATAATGCAATACGGTTCAGATAAGACTGATCCCCCCTAGCCAAGAGGGCGGGCACGGGGGCACCGCCCCTACGAAGGGGGGGACAAGAAGTTGCTCAAAGTCCCCCAACAATCAGGGGGATTTAGGGGGATCTCCGGGGAATTAACAGTGTTAACTGAACTGTATTGCGACATAATGAGATAGTTTCAAAGTCTTCTTTCTACTCTCAGCATCCTGCGGTAAGAAAGCCATCCACCTGCAATCATGGCAATAGAAAATATGAATAAATACCAGAAGTGTTCGGAAATATCAGCCAAATCTTTGCCGTCAGCCCACACGCCCATAAGCGCTTCGTTCATGTGATAGATTGGATTGTACTGGGCGAGTTCCAGCAGACTTTTGGGAAACAGCGAAGTAGGCAAAAATGCGCCTCCTAAAATCAACAAAGGAACGCCGAAAGCCGCTACTAGCGAGTTGACATCTTCAGTGCGCCTCGCAAACTGGGTGCCGAGAATAAAGCCTACACCTACATAAGATACAATACTGAGCAGAATAATCGCAGATCCTAACAGAATAGAGCCTTGAAATTGTGCTCCTAAACAAGAGGCGATCGTATATACTAAAATCACCTGACCGATGCCGATGCAACTGTGAGCCAGGAAAATTCCTAAAAAGTAGGAAGTGCCGCTCAGCGGGGAAATAAACAAGCGTTTGAGGGTATGCTGTTCTCGCTCTGCTACTACGGTTGCTACGCTACCACCGAGACAGCTAAAAAATAAAGCCGCTCCTACTAAGCTTGCAGGTGCAGCAGTTTCAAAGGCTTTTGCTGTGCTGAGATTAGCGCGTTCTTTTAAAATTAAACCGTTAATTAGCAAGATAGAAACTGGAAAAATACTCCACAAGACTAAGCTGCGTCGCCGCCTCCCCAATTCAATTAAAATTCGCTGTGCTACTGCGAGCGTTTCGTACCAGTATTTCATAAGAAATCTATTAGTATTGTGAGAATTGGGAATTGGTAATGACGCCACCGCATATCATACCATAGAGATGCCAATAAGTTTAACTCTCAATAAAAAACCCGCCGACGCGGGTTTTGATTTTAGGGGGATAGGTTTTAACACCAGTAAAAAACAAGAATGGAACTGTAACAACTTCTAAACCCATATCGAATAAGTTAGTCCCAATTCTTTAATCGAAAATCGAAAATCGAAAATGGTAGAAATTGTCGCCCTCTGTCGTTGCTCTCAATTAATACTAAAGTTCTTACCTCTGTAGCATCCTTGAAAAGAAGTTAAACTGGTGCCGTTTTTCTGTTCCAATTTAGTCACGAGGGAAGAAGTATTGGAACTTTCAGCGGTAGCACCCCACTTGTAGATAAAGTCGCCGAGATTGTCTCCGGTTTCTTCGTAGCTGTGCTCTTCAATTGGAATTCCCGAAACTCCTGAAACAGTTTGGTTGTGGTATCCGTTAACAATGATTTTTTCGATAACGGCCCCCGGTTCTGCGGTAATGTTCCACTGCACGGGTTCATAAGCTGAAAGTGCGAGAATTATGGGCTTGTTTCGGCGTTCTACTTTGACTTCGATCCTCTCCGAGGGCTTCGCTAACGCACTTTTTGATAAATCTCGGTTCTTGTGATCCGCATTAGCTTCGTAAACGCCTATTAAATGAAGTTCTTTGTTTCCGCTTGAGGAACCGATATAAGCTGAAAAATCGTCGGAACCGTCAAGCCCGCAGTTGGCGCCAGAACTAATTGGGGAAATAAAAGCTGTTTTTTCGGCTATTTTCTGCTGCACTGCCGGTACTACCCACAATCCGGTTCCGATGCCTAAAGCACCTATCAAAGCAGCCGCGATACCGAAAGGAAGGGCATTTGTGAGGTTGCGAACAACTGGTTTTGCTGTTAGTTGAGATAGCGTTTGCTGCCAAGTTTCACCAGTTTGTCGATCGGCATTCCCGCCATCGAGACAGGCCAATAAACCTAAACTTTCCGGCTGTTCGAGCAGACTTTGAACTGTTTTCCCTTCACCGACGTAGAGATTTCTAGTTTCGGTGTCTAAAAGCAGCCAGTAGCGATCGCCCTCGCCGAGGTTGTACTCTTGTACCGCAGGATCGACTAAATCGTGCTGCAAAAACACCAGCCAAGCCATATTATTGCCAGTGCCGACTGTTTTGCCATCGCTGGATATCAGTTGGTCGATGTCGGGTTCCCAGCGCCAAGCTACCCAGCGACTATCTCCTCGATAGCCGAGGGATTTTTCTAGTTGCGGATGAGCGGTTATTTCTAAGCGTTGAACTAAGTTTGACACTCTTATGTCCTCCTCAAGTGCGTTAGCGAAGCCCGCCCCTACGGGGGCTACGCCAACGCAGAGGATCGGGTCTAGAGCAATTTTGTTCCAATTTATTAAAACAAATATTTTGCTCATGAAGAGCCTCCGAATAATCGGGTTAATTTTGTCTTGCTAATGTTATCAGCCGGTACTTTCCAAACCACACTGGCTTAACAAAAATATGCCTGTTTAATGGTTTAGCTTGAGAACTTGGAGCTGGCGAGCACCCGCCTGGTAATAATTTTAACCTGTGCTGTTGACACTCCCTAGCCTAAAGGCGTAGGGATTCTTAATTCATCGACTGACCTTTAAGCGCTATGTCCTTTCGGCAATCTTTAAACTTTTCAACCGTGCAATTACACCAATTGACGAGCCTAATTCACAGCAACCCCAGAGGGTCTATCTCCAAAAGCGTACTAGGATACGAACCTAGAGTTCGGGTATGCCCTACCCTACTTAACAAATGAACTAAATTATTTGTTTTCTGGTAAAGAGAATGCGTCGATCCTCTAGCTGTTTTAAGAGTTTTCGCTGCTCTCGGTCCAACAATTTATGCCTAAAAGTGTGTCTCCGTTTCACGATGGCAAAGGAGTTTAACCTTGACTGTTCTAGTCTAGCACAAATACAAGAAATTTCCGGATTTTTAGGAATGGATTTAAGAAATTAAAGCCGTCCTAGAAGGACGGGGTTTTAAACCCTATTTTCTGATAACTAATCCTGTTACGGATTGAAGCTGGCTATCTATCACTGCTTCTACCTGGTTGGCCAGTTTTGAAAGAGTGCTTAGCTAATAGCGTCTACAAGTTCTTAGCTTAACTTTTATTTCGCTATTCTGCTACAAAATATGCCGATCGCACCTAAGAGCAATATTACGCAGGCAAATAAATATTCCGGCTTTCTCGCGGGTGAAATATCCCTTAAAAAGAGAACGTTTCCGAGAAACCCGGTTTCTGTAAAAGTTCTGACACTTCGCCTATTACTGGCGGGGGCCATCAATCGCCTCTCTAGTCGGTGCAAGACCTCCGGGGCTAAAGGAACTCGGCGGCACTCTCGGAAGATTGAGATTGCGATTTGGAACTAAATCGCTGTTGCTGTCACCAGCAGTTCCACCCGTGGGAGACGCACTGTTATTGGGATTGGTACTCGGTGAACTTCCCGGATTGAGATTATTGGGATTGGTATTCGGCGAAGTTCCCAGATTGGGATTATTGGGAGTGGTATAGGGCGAACTTCCCGGATTGAGATTATTGGGATTGGTACTCGGTGAAGTTCCCAGATTGGGATTATTGGGATTGGTACTCGGTGAACTTCCCGGATTGAGATTATTGGGATTGGTACTCGGTGAACTTCCCGGATTGGCATTGGGAGTACCTGCGGGCGAAGTTCCCGGATTGGCATTGTTGGGATTGGTATTCGGCGAAGTTCCCGGATTGGCATTGTTGGGATTGGTATTCGGCGAAGTTCCCGGATTGGCATTGTTGGGATTGTTGGGATTTGCCGTGCCTGCAGGAGTAGTTATCGGGGTGCCGGCAGCATCTCTGGTGATGGCGTTGGGGTTCGGGGGAGGAGGCGGAGGAGTGGCTGCATTGGGGTTATTTGCAGGAGCATTGCCCGGAGCAGTGTTTTGGGGAGCAGCATTGCTGCCGCACAAGCTGACTAAATCAAAAGTTGTGCCACCTCGGGTTTCGATGAAACAAACCGGTACATTTACTTGGGGGTTTGAGGCTCTGGGAAAATCGGCTGTTCCCGGCATGGGACGGCTAAAGGCAGCTTCAGCCATCAGTGGGGTCAAGGCCGCCGATAGAGCGGCGATTGTTCGCAATAATCTCATCAGCGTTTCCTCAAATGTTGAACTGTGTTTGATCCAGTATTGCCCAGAAACTAGAAATTGTCTTCTTCCCAAAATAGGAGCTTTGGCTACTCCTGCTGATGTAGGCTGCGCCACTGAGCTTCAGAATTAAGACATTTGCATCTCAAGTAATTCCTGATGATAACGTTCCAACTCATGCGGTTGATGGATCAGCGGCTGAAGTTGGCCATTGTGGAGTTGGTAGGCTTGTGTGATTCCAATGCGGCTGAGAAAGTCGAGGTCGTGGGAAATGACCCAGAGGGCGCTCTGAAACTCATTGACTCCATCAACAATCTGATTCACTGTTTCCAAATCCAAATTATTTGTTGGCTCATCTAAAATGAGCAAATCAATTTGAGAAATGCCGATCGCAGCCAGCCCTAATCTGGCTAACTCACCGCCGCTTAAGGCAGATGCAGGCTTGTTCACCTCATCATTAAAAAATAGAAAATTTCCTAATTGCTGTCGCAGCAATTGATAGTCTAAGTTTGGGTTTGCCATTTGCATATTTTCTAGGACTGTCCGAGAGCGCTCGACAATTTCATAGCTTTGATCGAGATATACCCATTTTAGGGCAGATTTTATGGCAATTTCACCGGATTCTAAAATTGCTGGAGTTCGCTCCATTCCTAGAAGGGCTTGAGCTAAACAGGATTTTCCTGAGCCGTTCTTTCCCGTAATAGCAATGCGCGAGTCTGACGATACATGAAGCTGAATGTTTTTGAGTAATCGGCGCTCTCCTAATCTTAAATCAGCACCTTGAATATCGATTAAATTTTTGTGTTTTTGACTGCATTCTTCTAATTTAATCCGGGTTGTTTTCGTCGTTCTGATTTTGGTTGCGGTAACTTGATTAGTTGCTTTTTCTACGGCTAGGTCATGTTTTTTCTTAGCACTTCCTGCCATTACTTCAGCTTGTCGCTTCAACGCACCAGCGAGAATTTTCGGAATGCTGTCGGCACGTTTGCGACCTTGTTGGCGAGATTGGGCTGCTCGTTGTTGTTCCTGAGATGCTGATGTTTGCGCTCGCTTTAGTTCTTTTCGCGCTACTTCGTGGGCGCGTAACGCGGCTTGATGCTCGATTTCTTTTTGCGATAGATAGAAGGAGTAGTTCCCACCGTAAACCTTTAACTCCGCTGGCGTTAATTCCCAAATCGTATCGACGGTGCGATCGAGAAAAAACGGCTTGTGCGAGACAATAACGAAAGCACCAGAAAATTCTTGCAGTGCTGTCTGCAACTGTTCCAGGGTTAACAGGTCTAAATGATTTGTTGGCTCATCTAACAACAGAATATCAGGCTGCTTCGATAGAGCGATCGCCAAGCAAAGTTTCGTCAGTTCTCCACCGCTCACTGTGCCCAGAGCCTGAGATAGCGAGACTTCCGAGGCAAACTTCTCTTCTAGCAACGTCGTCACCCTCCACCATTCATCCGAATGAGAAGCGATCCAGTCCAGTACCAATTCATTCGATGCAGACAGATTGAGGGTACTGACTTGAGGCAGATAGTAAAAACTACCTGTCCTCGCGACTGTGCCAATCTGCGGGATTAGTTGTCCCGCAAGTAGCTTGAGCAAGGTCGATTTACCACTGCCGTTGCGACCGACTAAGCCAATGCGCGAGCCTTCATGAATCGCCACAGTGATATCTGCGAACAAAGTCCGTGTGGGTGCGACTTCGCAGGTCAAATTAGCTGCGTTGAGAATTGCTTTCTTTTGCATATTTCTTCTCCATCTTGGTTTGCTGAGCCGTCCTCGTAGTGCTGGACGCTCGATCGCAGTACGATCGAGAGGTCGCTACCCAATTCAAATCTCTGGATTTCGTAGTTTTTAAAGCACAGAGCGTTGAAAATCGATCGGGATGGGTTAGCAACCAGCAGTTAGCTTCATGGCAGTAAGAATTGACAAAAGTACAATAAATTACAGTATATTACACGAGTTTTACGTTGTCAAGCCACAGATGTTTTGAATTCTGCGGTACAAGGGATACAGTCTTGGACGCAAGGAATCTATTTTGACACCATCTGTAGTGGTAAGGCGCGGACTTTACACCATACTGGCTCTTCCTTAGTTACTGTGCTAATTTATCTGAAAATAATGGCATAAATTTTTATATAGCAAAAATTTATGGTCTTGTTTTAGTTGATTTTAGCCGTTTTTCTTAGTCAAAAATAGGTTGATTTTAAACTACTTAAACCAATAGTTTTGAACAGTAAGGAAGAGCCAGTATGGTGTATGATGTCCGGTCAATTACCCGTAATAAAAAGGCTAATTGACCGGACATCATATAATAACAACTATAGCGGTTCTCAAGCGTTGTGAGGTATGGGGGCGAGTCCTATGCCTATGCCCTATGCCCTATGCCCTATGCCCTATGCCCTATGCCCTATGCCCGCGAGAGCACCTCATGTTACTGAGAAAGGCTATAACTTCCTTTAATACCGAATTCGCGGGTCAACGTAAGCGTTCAAAATATCAATTACAATGCTGGCAATTACGACAATTGCCGCAAAAAACACCACAATACCTTGAACAGTTGGATAATCCCGCAAGCTAATCGCTTCGTAAAGACGATTTGCCAACCCCGGCCAAGAAAAAGTAACCTCTGTTAAAATAGCACCGCCCAACAGTGCAGCAAAAGTCAATCCTAAGACAGTAATCACCGGAATTAGTGCATTTTTTAGAGCGTGAGCCCATAAAATCTGCAATTCGGGAATGCCTCTAGCTCTCGCTGCTTCGACATAATCTGCTTGCAAAGTTTGCTTGAGATTCACTCTGACAATGCGCTCGAAAATGCCGCTCAAAAGAATGCCCAAGGTCAAACTCGGAAGTGCCAAATAATGCAAAGATGTGAGAAACTGACCAGGGTTAGCGCTCAGGAGACTGTCAATAGTGTATAGTCCTGTGTAGCCTTCGGGGGCGGGGAATGTCACGGGAAAGCGAGTTCCCAAGGGAAACCATCCTAACTGCACCGCGAAAATTAATTGCAAAACCATACCGGCCCAAAAAGCCGGCAGCGAGTAAGTGATAATGCCAAACAAACGGCCGACAGCATCGAAAATAGTGTTAGGGCGGGATGCTGCTAAGGAACCGATACTGATGCCGACAATTAAAGCTATGGCCATGCTACAAACTGCTAATTCCACTGTAGCGGGGAAATAATCTCCGATAATTTGCCACACGGTTTGTCCGCGAGTGGTGATTGAGGTTCCCAAGTTCAGACTGAATAAGTCTGTCATGTATTTGAAATATTGCTGCCACAGGGGGGCGTCGAGGCCGAGTTGGGTTCGCATTGCTTCTTTGGCGGCTGCGGGAGCTCGTGAGCCGAGAATGGCATCTATGGGGTCGCCCGGAGTGGCCCGCAACAATAAAAATACTGCTGTGGTGATTGTCCACAACATTAGGGGTGCCAGAAGCAAGCGGACAATAATATAAGATTGCAGGGCTTTGGAACGAGACATAATATTTAGGAATTGTGAAGAAATCAGTCATTAGTCATTAGTCATTAGTCATTAGTCATTAGTCATTAGTCATTAGTCATTAGTCATTAGTCATCAGGCAGGTGGATGATGGATGATGGAAGAAACAGATATTTTATATCTGCGACTTCTGTGTCGCGAATCAGGGGAATTGGGAATTGCGAATAGACAGTTGAGTGGATTTTTGCGAAAAAGTCGATCGACTTTTTCGCAATTGGCGATTTTCCTATTCGCCCAGCAGCGATTCAAAGGCGGCTTGCAAAGACTTGATATCGCCTACTCTGGCTACTAACAAGTTTTCGCTGCCGGCATCCTCCAGCCTGTGTCTCCAATACTGGATGCTATCAGAGTTGTTCATCCAGAAACTAATCACGGTGTCTACAACTCGATCGACATCCCAGCCGCGGTTAGGAGAAACTGTCTCTACGGATGCCACAAACGCATCGAGAGTGCACTTCCGGTTTGCCAAGTATTCTACACCGGACGGCTGCTTTTGTTGCAGCAATTCCTGCTGCTGGGTAAAAAATGTTAAAGTTGGAGATACGCCCAGGATTTCAAATGTATAGTTCATGTCATCCTCCAGAAGTATTATTTTGCCAAAATATCGAGCGTCCAAAAAAGCCAAAAACGCTTTACTTTGCTGGCGTTGATTAAATGCAGATGCTTTAATTATCCTCTTTGTAGTCGATGGCTTACGCCCCGCTACGCTACGGGATTTTGGCGGCTTATCTTATTAATAGCAAATTTTTTAACAGCCGATTGTCACCTACTTTACATTTGTCCTCGCACTGTAGAAAAAATTAAAATCTAATTTTTATTAAGCAGGCGTAAGGACGACAATGGCCACCCGGAGAAAGTGAGCTTATTTTAGATTTTAAATTTTAGATTAAAAAATTGAATAATTGGCAATGACTGATGACAACCAGGGTGGGGAGCACGGGCCTAAAGTTCCTTTTTTTACGGGGTGTGACTTTTTGACCGGGAGTCAGCAGAGCGATCGCCACATTCAGGCAAGTAGTGGCATGATTAATATTACAATTTTTTACAGTATCGGTGGAAACCTCAGCCCCGTTTTGATCTGCCAGCCACTGCACTTCACTATTTGTGTACAGCATTGTAACTTATATCGAGGGTTCTTTTAACTGAGATATTGCACCATTCTCGCTTAACAGGCTTTTGGGCCTGTTCCACAAGAAAATTCACTCTTTGTGGAACAGGCCCAAAAGCCTGTTCATAAAAAGCTAATTGAGAATGGTGCAACATTTCAGTTTAAGCGACAAACGATACACAAACCTGGTAGGTGTGACAATATTAATGTTATTGAAAAGTCTGAGCAGTTGTGTGATGAAAAGCTCGCCCAAGATGTCACTGAGCCTTGTTTTGTTGATACCGCTGGTGGTGCAAATCTCCGTAGCAGTCGGCGTGACTGGATGGCTGTCGTTTCGCAACGGCCAGAAAGCCGTCAATGACCTTGCTACGAGGTTAAGCTTGGAAGTTGCAGCGAGAACTAAAGAAAATTTCCGCAGTTTTGGGGATGTGTCTCATTTATTCCTGCAAATGAATACTGCTGCGATCGCCTCTGGAAACTTAGACCCGGAAGACTTCCCCAACTTAGAGCGCTATTTGTGGAACCAGACCAAGCTGAGCGATCGAAATACAACCATCTACTACGGCGACGAACAGGGCAGATTCGTCTTGCTTAAGCGAGAAGCAGAACACTTAGTATACATCAGAGACGAATCAACGGCTCCAAACCGCGAAATTTATCGCCTGGACAGCCAAGGAAATCGCACTGAGCTAATCAAAACCGTCCCCTATGACCCCCGTACTAGACCGTGGTATAAAGCTGCCAAACAGTCAGGAAAAGCCACTTGGTCTCCCATCTACCCCTTCGCAGCCTCGCCCGTGCTGGGCATTACGCCGGTGATGCCCATCTACAGCCAAACGGGCAGCCTGCAGGGGGTACTGGCCATTGACCTGACTCTTTCTCAAATCAGCGATTTTCTCAAAAGCATCAAAATTAGCCCGTCAGGCCAAGTTTTTGCGATCGAACGTAGCGGTGAAATAGTCGCCAGTTCCACAGACGAATTGCCCTTTGTCACTGACAAAGACGGACAAAAACGGCTGTTGGCGACACAGAGCAAAAATTTGCTAATTCGATCGGCTTCCAGATACTTGCAACAACGATTTGGTAGTTTTGAACAAATTAACAGCCAAGGACAGTTTACCTTCGAGATAGACGGCAAACGTCAATTCATTACCGTTGCTCCCCTGCAAGACGGCCGCGGCCTCGATTGGCTGATTGTAATCGCAATCCCGGAAGCAGACTTTATGGAGCAAATTAACGCCAACACTCGCACAACTATCTTATTGTGCTTTTTTGCGTTCGTAGTGGCGATCGTCCTCGGAATTTTCACCTCTCGCTGGGTTGTCAAACCGATTAGCCGATTGCTGGAAGCTTCCAAAGCTTTAACAAAAATTTCGGCATCATCCGACTTCACATCCTCGGAATTAGACGGCGAAGTCGAAGTCAAAGGCGTCAAAGAGATCGGCCTCCTAGCTCAGTCTTTCAACCAAATGGCCAGACAATTGCGATCGTCTTTTGTTGCCCTAGAACAAACCAACTCTAGTTTAGAACAGCGAGTAGCAGAGCGGACTGCCGAACTCGAAGCCGCAGAAGCAGAATTGCGGGCTTTGTTTGCAGCTATGAACGAATTAATTATAGTTCTCGACGGCAGCGGTCGCTATTTAAAAATCGCCCCCACAAATCTTTCTCTGCTCTACAAACCAATCGAAGAATTAGTGGGCAAAACACTCACAGAGGTGTTTCCGCAAGCTAGAGCCGACAATTTTCTCAACCACCTCCGAGCAGCTTTAGATACTCGGCAAACTGTCAGTATCGAGTACAATTTAACCATTGACGACCGCGAAGTTTGTTTTGCCGCCAGCATTTCACCGCTTTCAGAAGAATCCGTCATTGTGGTAGCCCGCGACATTACCGAACAGAAGCGAGCCGAATCGGCGCGACGCCAAAGGCAAAAACAATTGCTCAAACAAAATACGGTTTTGGTAGAATTGGCAAGAAATAAAGCGCTGTATCGAGGCGATTTGCAAGTAGCTTTGAGGCAAATCACCGAAGCAGCAGCTCATACGCTACAGACAGAAAAAGCCGGCGCGTGGTTGTACGATGAAAGCCGATCGAAACTGCAATGTCTCGACCAATTTCACCGCAGCAGCGAACAGCATTCCCAAGGCGCCGAGCTCGCAGCAGCAGACTATCCAGCTTATTTTAAAGCTTTGGAAGAACATCGGACGATCGCAGCCGAGGACGCTCTCTCAGATATTAGAACCAGAGAATTTGGGGAATCTTACTTTGCAAAAGTGGGTACTACATCAACCTTAGATGCGCCAGTGCGACTCGGCGGACAAACAGTGGGAGTCATCTGTATCGAACAAGTGGGAACTCCTCGTAACTGGACATTAGAAGAACAAAATTTTGCTGCTTCCCTGGCAGATTTGGTATCATTGGCGATCGAAGCCAGCGAGCGCGATCGTACACAAAGCGCTTTGCGTCAAGCAGAACAAAAATATCGTAGCATCTTTGAAAATGCCGTCGAAGGCATTTTTCAAAGAACCCCCGAAGGCCATTTCTTGAGCGTAAATCCAGCTTTAGCCCGCATCTATGGCTACGCCACTCCCGAAGAATTGACATCAAATCTCACCAACATCAAACAGCAAGCTTACGTCAATCCTCAGCAGGGCGACAAGTTTATGCGCGTGATGGAAGAATTCGGAGAAGTTTCGGGGTTTGAGTCACAAGTTTACCGCGTTGACGGCAAGGTAATTTGGATTTCCGAAAGCGCGCGTGCAGTGTGTGACGCCAACGGCCAGGTACTCTACTATGAAGGCAGCGTCGAGGATATTAGCGATCGAAAAGTCTTTGAATCCGCCTTGCAACTCGCCCTAGAAGCAGCCGAAGCCGCTTCCACCGCAAAAAGCGCATTTTTAGCAAACATGAGCCACGAACTGCGAACACCTCTGAATGCCATCATCGGCTACAGCGAAATGCTCCAAGAAGAAACCGCAGAATTGGGCTACGATGAACTCACCCCAGATTTAGACAAAATTCGCACTTCCGGCCGACACTTGCTATCGCTCATTAACGACATTCTCGACATTTCTAAAATCGAAGCCGGCCGCATGGATCTTTACTTAGAAACCTTCAACATCGCCGCCTTGATTGAAGAAGTAGCATCCACCGCCGCGCCGCTAATTGAAAAGAACGGCAACACTCTCAACTTGCACAAAATTACTAATATCGGCACGATGCACGGTGACATTACCAAAGTGCAGCAGATTTTATTAAATTTGCTGAGCAATGCCGCCAAATTCACTCAAAACGGTACAATTACCCTCACCGCCAGCCGAGAAAAAATCGCGGGCGACAGCAGCGAAGCAAAACAAGAAAACACTGCGGAACCTGCCACAATTTCTCAATCTTCAATTGCTAGTAAAGAATTTTTAGTTATTAATTGTACAGATACAGGAATTGGGATGACTCCAGAGCAGTTGCAGCACATTTTCCAACCCTTTACCCAAGCAGACGCTTCCACCACGCGCAAGTACGGCGGCACCGGTTTGGGACTAGCCATCAGCCAACGTTTTTGTCTAATGATGGGCGGCAATATTTCCGTAAAAAGTCAGGAGGGTGTTGGTTCTACTTTTACGATCTGGTTGCCAGTTAATCTGCAAAATTAGGATGGATGGCACACGCAGCATTCAATTTCAGAAAAAAAGAATGCTGGCGCACCTTACAAAAGAAGTTTCCCTAAAAAAAGGGGAATACAAACCAAGTAGGGAAACTAAAAGTAAACATAACCTTGTGTTTAGGTTTGATTTTTTACTTTTATCTTACTCATTACGGCTGTGTACTTGGGTTAGATTCTCCATTCACCACCCCCGTAGTATCTATCTGATCGGCGAAATCTTGTTTTCCAGTTTCAATAAACCATTTATACTGCTCAAGCGTTTCGGGACGAGCACTCTCCAAACACATTTTTCTCCAGCGGGATGCCTCTTTTGTATCTTTTTTTTCTTCCAGAACATCTTCTAGCAAGCAATAAGCCATCCCTCCACCGAGCTGTTTTCCTTCAATTGCTTGGTCAATAGCAACTGCTTGTCTGATTTCTTTTTCAGCCGCTTGATACTGTTTTTGTTTGAGCAGTATCCAGCCCAAGTTTAGATGTAGTTCATAATTGAGTTGAGCATCTTCTTTCCTCACCCGTTGTACTCCCATCCGCAGTAAAGTTTCAGCGGTAACTCTATCGTTTTTACTAATATAAACGCGACCTAAATTATTAAAGGCGCGAGCCTCCCCTAGATTTAACACTTTTTCATATTCCTTCCTCGCTAAATCTATAGCTCCTAAAGATTCGTAGATTTGTCCCAAGGCAATTGGAATCTCCCAATTATTGGGGTTTATTTTGGCCGCTTGCTCGTATTTGCCTTTGGCTTTTTCCAGTAAACCTCTTTCGTAGAGTTTTTTTCCTTCTCGATAGTTCCAGTCACCAATCCGAGGTAAAGAGTTATAGACTCCCACAGAAGCCAACAATAACATTGCGGTAATTCCCAAGGTTGCTTGACTGTGAAACTGGGGAGAAATATTGAGTTTTTGGAGCAGATTTTTAATCTTTTCTTGTCCTGTGTCCTGCAAGGTGTGGATTACCGTCAGAAGTAACCCTCCTTGTCCCAGCAGGCCAAAGGTCTCAGCGAAGCTGATTCCTCCCGTGGAAAAGAGTTGAACGAAGGTTGTCATATAGGCCCCTACCGCCGTCAATCCCGCGATTGTCAGCCCGTTGAACAACCAATCTAAGCGATTTGAGGGGGAAACTTCCTCCTCGGAAGTCGGTTCGAGGAACCACCACCAAGCTTCTGGGGAGGGGTGAAATGTAGCTCGCCATTCTGCTAATTTTGCTCCTCGGGCGATCGCATCGGCTTGTTGTTTCAGGAAGTTGTCCAATTCGAGTAGTTTAGCCAAACTTTCCACAGAAAGCTGGGTTTTCTCGCTGAGTGCTTCTTTGATGGCATCGCGAGTAACTAAAATATGGAGAATGGCTATTTCTGAGGGTTCAGACTTTGCCAATTTTAGGTGAGCGAGAGCATCAGTATATTGAGCTAAGGCAAGTTCTAATTTCACGATCGGACTTGAATAATTAGTAGATTCCTGAAAAAAGTTTACCGCAAATTGCAGGTATATACTTTAAGATAATTGTAGCCCACAGTTGCAGCACATTTTCCAACCCTTTACCCAAGCAGACGCTTCTACCACGCGCAAGTACGGTGGCACCGCTTTGGGACTAGCCATTAGCCAGCCTTTTTGCCTAATGATCGGTGGCAATATTTCCGTAAAAAGTCAGGAGGGTGTGGGTTCGACTTTTACCATTTGCTTACCTGTTAATCCTTAACTAATCTTGGTATTTTTGAGCTATCCTTGTATTACCAAATCTCGTAGGGGCGGGTTCACCAACAATCTTTGGTTCACATCCAAAATATTCATAAACCCGCCCCCACCAAACCAATTAAGCCTGATTGCGGAACAAGTTTTTGAGTATCTGCGATGGGTGGGGGCGGGTTTTTTAGTTCTGGGAATTGATGATATAAATTTGGGTGAACCCGCCCCTACAAAAATTTGAATTCCCCATTACCAATTACCCAGTCCCAATTACCTTTGAATGCTTCTCGGATCGAGAGCATCCCGCAACCCATCCCCCAATAAATTAAACGCCAAAACTGTCAAAATAATCAGTGTTGCCGGAGGCCAAACCAACCAAGGTTGCAACACTAAAATTGAAGCATTAGTAGACAGGGATAGCAAATTTCCCCAAGAAGGATCTGGCTGTTGAATTCCCAAGCCAATTAAACTCAAAACCGACTCCGCCACAATAAAACCCGGAACCGACAAAGTAGCAGAAATAATTACATAAGTAGCAGTTTGTGGCAAAACGTGGCGGACAATAATATAAATTGGATTGGCCCCCATTGCCCGTGCCGCTTGCACGAATTCTAGCTGTTTAATTGATAGTACCTGACCGCGAATTACCCGCGCCAAACCCGCCCAACTGATAAATGAAGTAATCAGCACAATCAATATAAATCGCTGAGCACTTGTCAATCCCGGCGGCAATACTGCTGCTAGCGCTACTAATAAATAAAGACCAGGAATCGTCATTAATACTTCGGCAAAGCGCATTAATATACTGTCAATCCAACTGCCGAAATAACCCGATATTCCTCCGATAAACAATCCCAACGGGAAAGAAATTGCTATTCCTACTAAACCGATGCTGAGGCTAATTCTGCTGCCGTGTACTAAGCGACTGAATTGATCGCGAGCTTGTTCGTCCGTCCCTAAAAGGTTAATTTGGCCTTCTCCTGTAGTACCAAACAAGTGCCTCTCTAATGGCAAAAATCCTAAAAATTTATAGGGGGAACCTTTGACAAATAAACTGACAGCAGAGGGCTTGCCCCAGTCTACAATTACCTCACGAGCGCCGGTATTCGCATCCACTGGGCCCTGAGTAGTCGGATAAACGTGGGGCCCGATAAATCGCCCGTCTTGGGTGGTTAAATAAATCTGAGTCGGCGGCAGCAATGAACCGTTTAATTTAGAGTCGTAGGGGTCGTAAGGTGCCACAAATTCGGCCAAAAGCGCGACTGTATAAAAAATTAACAGTAGCACGGCTCCCAACCGAGCTAGAGGATTGTTTCTAAGATTTTGCCACCATTTCATAAGTTTTGAAATTGGGAATTGTTGACTGTTGACTGTTGACTGTTGACTGTTGACTAACTACAGGACTTACGCAAGTAAAATGCACAGTGTACACCTGCTACTTTTGTTCATCTGCAACCAAGATTATTCTAGTCTCATCTTCTGGTATTTTCCCCAATTCTTCGCCGCTAAAAGGATTGTAGAAAAACGAGCCTGTTTGGGGCGGTAATTTGGGATTGAGTACAATTTCTACTATACTTTTTACTACTCCAGTGAGCGGAATTGCCAGGATAACTCCCAACAATCCTCCCACTCTACCTCCTAACAGCAAAGCTGTGAAAATAATTACCGGGCTCAATCCGGTGAGATTGCCCATGATTCGGGGAGCTACTAAATTATCCTTGATTTGCTGGAGACCGATCGCCACTACCAACACTTGCAGCGCCAGCCACCAATCAATAAACGCTACAATTATACTAACAGTGCCAATTCCCAAAGTTGCTCCAATAAACGGAATTATTTCCGTCAATCCTATAAATACCGCAAACAACAGAAAAAACGGAACTCGCAGCCACCAAAAAGCCAGAGTCAACGAGATGGCCATCAATAGTCCCAGCAATAACTGTCCCGATACAAACCGCTGGAGGTTTCGCTGCAAAGTCTCTGTTAAAACATAGCGAATTTCTGGGGAAAAAATGCTGGTCAAACCCTGCCACACTCTTTGCCCGTCTAGGAGCATATAAAAGGAAATCACCACAATAAAAATTAAGTCCAAAAACCAGTTAACAGTACCTACAACTAAGCCTAAACCCGTACCGGCGAGCGCCTGGACTTGTCCCTGGACTCTCGCTGACAGTTGCTGCTCCAATATTTGCACGTCAAACGGTAAATTGCGATCCGCACTCCAGGCTTGAAATTCACCTAGCTGCTGCCGCCCCGACTCCAGCAATTCCGGGAACCTCACGCCCAACTGGCTGGCTTGGTTGAACACCGGCGGCACAATAGTTAAACCGATTACTACTAATATCACACCCGCAGTTAAATAAACCAGCCCCGCCGCCACTCCCCGTGGCAAAAATACTTCCAGTCTTTTTACTGCATAATTTAATAAAAATGCAATCAGTCCCGCTGTTACTAAAATGCTGACCAGTTCCCCAACGTAACTGACAGCAGTCAGGGTAAACCATCCCGTCACTAGCACTAGCAGCCAAGTAATTAGAAACTGTTGGAGGGGAGAAAAAAGAGTATTCATTTTGATTTTTTTTAAATAAAGTGGCACAAATTTTTCAGCAGATGTGCCGTATTATACAATAAACACATTAGAGTATATAGCAATCCTTGCAGGAGTCGTAAATTTTTGACCCCACCCCAACCCTCCCCTTATCAAGGGGAGGGAGTAAGAAATTCACAAATGATGCGAGGATTGCTATAGATTAGGAATAATCAGTTCAAGATTAGACTGAGTTTTCTCAGCATTGATAGATAGGTGACGGCCAAGCCACTTGGGGAGAGACAATGCCAGCCCGATCGACCCCACGCTCGGAAATCACGCTAATATTCAGTAGGCCCCACAGGCAGATCAAATTAAAGGTCGATCGCACAAACTCCGATCTATTCGCAATTGTAAGGTGAAACGGCGCCACACTCACCCAAAAGGGGGACGCGGGATTGCTGAGGCTATCCGCTAAAATGAATCCAATATAAAAACCGCAATCTTTCTTTACAATAAAAAAACCAAAGGCTAATAGCGGCGAGAGGAACTACCGTGACCAATCAAGTTTTTTCAGAAGCGGAAGAAAAGCAACCCCTTCCCCCCGTGGAGAGCGGGCACGACAGGATCTCAGCAGTGGATGTAGCTGGAAGTGAAGTCTCAGACAACTCTCGCTGGCAATTCTCCGGTGAGGATGATGAACGAGAAGTTGCGCTGGAAGCTCCAGAAATCGAGGCGGAACAGGTTTGGGAACCAGAAGCAACTGAAGTTGGGCCCCGCAAAGAAATCAGGTGGCCTGCCTTGTTGGCGGGCGCAGGGATTGGTGTTGCTGCAACGTTGCTAGCAGTAAACTTGACTGGGGCCAAGCAGAGTTCACCTGCGGCAGTTCCAATTCCATCGGCAACTCAGCAGGCGACGGATCAAACTGTGACAGTCGCGCCTGTGGAATCTGCCGAGGTGGGTGAAACTTTGGAAGCAACAGGCACCGTGGCAGCCTATGACTTGCTGCCGGTGCTACCACAAGCCAACGGTTTGCAAATCAAGCAGGTGTTGGTGGCGGAGGGAGATGTGGTAGAAAAAGGTCAGACGATGGCGGTTTTGGACGATTCGGTGCTACGATCGCAAATTGCCGAAGCGCTGGCAGGAGTACAATCGGCCAATTCTACGGTAGAACAAGCCGAAGCTCAGGTACAGCAAGCCGAGTCAGCTCAACAAGAAGCCCAAGCCGGCGTGGCTCAAGCCCAAGCTGGCGTTGAAAAAGCCATCGCTGACGCAGCGCAAGCCAGAACAGGCGTCGGGCAGGCAAGGGCCGGTGTGGAACAAGCTAAAGCCGGTGTCACTCAAGCTAAAGCCGGCATTGCCTCCGCTCAGGCTAAATTAGATCAAGCTCAAAGAGAAGTAAATCGCACCCAAGATTTGGCTACTCAGGGAGTAATAAGTCAGCAAGATTTGGAAAGGCGAAAGACGGAACGGCAGACTGCTGTTCAAGACTTGAACAAAGCTAAAGCTGACTTGAATACAGCTTTGGAAGAACAGAATAAAGCAGCGGAAGAAGTGCAATCTTCTATTGCTAAAGTAGCTACTGCTGAAGCTAATATCAGTACGGCTAGAGCGGCTCTCGCCAGCGCTCGTGCTAAAGTGAATACTGCAGGAGCGAGTGTCAGCAGTGCCAGAGCAAATGTCGGAAATAACGCAGCAAGTGTCCGCAGCAATGATGCACAAGTCAAACAGTTACAAACTCAATTAGAACAAACTATTGTTCGAGCGCCGGATAGTGGCACTGTGGCTGAAAGAATTGGTCGAGTTGGCGATGTTTCTTCGGGAAGTCAAAAACTATTTTCGATTATTCGGGGAAACAAGCTGGAACTACAATTGAAAGTACCGGAAACTCAGATTTCGCAAGTGCGGCCGGGAACAGCAGTGCAAATTACTTCGGATTCTGACAAGCGGATTAAGTTGTCAGGAACTGTACGAGAGATTTCGCCGGTAGTTGACCCGCAAAATCGGCAAGCTACGGTGAAGATTGATTTGCCGGCAAGCGAGTTTTTGCGATCGGGAATGTTTTTGCGCGCATCGATTTCGACGGCAAAGGCTCAAGGTTTGAAAGTCCCCGCTAAAGCTATTGTGCCGCAATCTGACGGCAGTTCTATTGTTTACAAACTTGTCGGCCAGGACAAGGTGCAGGCTCAACCGGTGGAAGTCGGGGAAATTTCGGGGGGTGCAGTGGGCGATTTGACTGCTGCTAAGGTGGTGGTTAAAAAGGGTTTGAAGGCGGGCGATCGCGTGGTTGTTACTGGGGCTGGTTTTCTTAAGGATGGCGATCGGGTTAAGGTTGGGAAATAGTTATTGGTTATGGGTTATTTTGAGATTCTTGCCTTTTTTTTACCGCAGATGAAGGCAGATAAACGCCGATGAACGCAGATAACCACTGCCAATATTTCGATTACGCACGTCTACGGGGATTGCATAATTAAAGCGATGATATTGAGGTTAATCACCCCCTGATAGTGGATCTACTGATAACCAATCGTGGCTATAGAACTCATTTAGGATCTTAGCTCATACTCATTTTTTATGAGATCCCGTAGAATCTGATCCCCCCTAACCCCCCTTAATAAGGGGGGGACAAGATTCTTCTCAAAGTCAACCCCTACTCCC
>NZ_JAUBOX010000099.1:0-23567 GCF_036700445.1 Microcoleus sp. T3_B1 | reverse complement strand
TATATTATCAAGGGACTCGCGAGTTCATTCATCTTTCTAAATGCTGTTTTCTTACTTTTTCAGCAAGCCCTACTTATCAGCTCCAACTAAATAGACTGAGCGATTTGATAGGCTTGTTGATAGAGTGGATCATTACTCTTTGGCTGCTGACCTTCTTTTTGATCGCTGACGGCTAAAGCTACCTTGATTTTCTGACTTTCAGTTTGTGAAGGTAGTGTTTGATTTTCATGGTAGTAATTGGCAGAAGTCTGGAAAAAGTTAGGGAGGTCGGCTTCATATTTCAGAAACCGAACTAATTCTTTTAAGTTCATAGCATTGAGAAAAGCAACACTACCTTACAGCGAAGCATTACTGTGACTTTTTACGATTGCCTTCTAGTTCTTCAATTTGAATGCCGATCGGATATGACTCTTCATCATATTCCCCAAGATATTGATCGACTTGGCCAGCTTCAGTTACTTTGCCTGAAGTAAATAGAGGACTGGTTGCTGCTAGTGCGACGGTCAAAGCTGTTGTAACGGCAAGAATCGTGTGTTGTGTTTTCAGGGAAATATCCAAAATGGTTTACTGGAACTGGAATAACTTATGTGAGCAAGCTGTTGATTTAAAGCCACAAATCGCCTACTTGAATCAGAGGAAGCTCGACTTCAAGTTTCTGTCTTAGAGAACGGACATTCAGGGCGTCTGTGAACAGAAGCGCTGGAACAAACTACCAGATTTTATGGCGAGTTGTTAGATTTGTCCTCGTCCAGGTGATGAACAACTTCACGCCCGTCTGAGCTTGCGATCGAGAGTTTGTTCTGCCACCATCCGATGCAGATACACTGTTTTATAGGTCATAGGTTTTGCGATTGAAGTAAATGGGAAATACTGCTACGGCGTTTTCTAAGTCCAGAGGTTCAACTTCTGTTTGTTGACGAATTACTTCAAGCCATGCAGCATTGAGAGCGAAGATTGCAGCAATTCTGATGGTGAGCCAGTCATACTCACTGGTTCGGATGTCGATTCTATTATTTTCGATTTTCGATAATAGGTATCGATCGATCGTAAGAAACTCTTCATCTTCTGATGGAATTACCAGCAATTTACACAAATCTTTCTGGCTAAAACCAAGTTCTTGCCGAGCATTTTTTAGGATTCTACCCAGCGTTAATTTACTGTGTTCGTAGTTTGTCATGATAAGTAAGAATTCTGGGAGCGACCCAGATAAACGCTATTAGAATGCTAAATAACCAAATTGTTGATTTGCTAACTCAAGAACTTTGCGAATAAGTTCCTCTCTCTGTGCTTCAAATTCAGCATGAGGCATTTTGACATAGCGATAAACTTCAGAACTTGACCATCGGCTTTCAGAGTCATATCCTTCATCACCGCTAAGTACCACAATTTCAATTGATGTATTTTTGGGCCATTTGGTGATTTGTAGATGATATTCATTCCAATCTTCCCAGGTAGTAAGCTGATGAGTTTCTTTTGTGTATTTTATTACTTTGCCATCTTTGGCTTGCCAGGTACAATTTTCAACATCAAAGTCTGGTTGTGACATTATTTAATCCTCAATCTCACACCCTTACAGCGAAGCAAAATCTTACTTTGACTATTTTTATTGCCAGTAACATTCCCAAAAACATTATCAGAAACATTTTTAGAAACGTTACTAGAAACAGAACAAGAAACAAAATCTGTTATATCAACCACCAATTTAAAGACTGAATCAATTTAGTAGCTTTGTCGATGACCTGAGTAACGATCGGCTGGGTAATAATCTGAGTATTGGACAAACCTAAGTCAGAAACAGCGTCAAGACAAGCACTTTCCCAGGCACTTTCTTTGGTTGTGTAGAGTTTGATGGGAGTAACACCGATCGTCACATACTTTTGTTGAGAGAAACAAACCAATTTCGCTGCGTTGCCCGGTAAAAATTTAGGGGCAACAACTTCATGTTTGACCTCACAAGGTAAGAGCTGCCCTTCCTCGTTAAGCCATACAGCCTCTTCAATTACAGGACATATTCTCAGTTGGTTTTCGACTTCTTGAGGTATTGAAAAATCTGGGTTGTGCATAGTACGATAAATCTGCTAACAATACTTTACGGCGAAGCTTATAATTTGCTTGCTAAGTAAAGAATAGCGTTAAAATAAAATAATATTAATTCTAAAAGTGAGGAAATATGGGCGAAGCGAAACGGAGACGAGAAAGAGGGTTAGGATTTGGATTTAAGTCTCAGCCTGAAAGTTTAATTATTGGATGCTATCTAGCTCCAGCAGGGATAAGTGATCGACATACAGTTTATTTGGGAATCAGAAGAAAGAACTCTCATGGAGTAATCAGTAAACCGCTGTCAGTTCATACCAAGGTAACAGATGCTTTCCAAGTTCTGACAAACTGTAACAATGTCTTGAAGAAATGCTCTTTCACGATAAAGCACTCAGATGAAAAAATTTTTGATTCATTCAAGGAAATGCTACTCTCTGACTACGGGAATCAAGGTGAGGTAGGCGATCGATATCAAGTATCGGAGAACATAGATGCTTTCAATGCCTGGATGAACCAAGGTAACTACCGAGATAAAAATAATCCACCGCCAGGGGTGACAATTACCCATTTAACATCCGTAGTTAAAAAACGTTACAGAGTTTTTATCAGTCCGATCAAAGAAGAATCACCCAAATTCTATGGGAATCCCGAAGATAACTCGGTATTTCACGTAGGCGAAAGTTTTGACCGCCCTATTGCCGGAACCCAAAACGAACTGTTTATCTGGCAAACCTATGTAGTTGCAGCATTCTTCGCTGATTACCTGAATGATCATGATAAAGATTCCTTGAGCGCTGAGGAAGCCCAGAGGCTAACTCATGAAGTACAGGATTTGATGAATCAGGAGCGATCGCCAGGAGTTGTATTAGAACGCGCTTGACGGGGCGCTACTCCTGGCGATCGCTCCTGACTCTATACCTCGGCTATAGAGTCAGCTCTACCTCATCCGTCATCGTGGCCAAGTCGAGATCAAACTTTGCCGTTTTTGAAGCCGCCAAGCCGAGTTTTCACCACTAACCCATCATTGTGCAAATAGCTTCCCAGTTCTCGTCCACTTCTTCAGGAGTAAAATTTGTGAGACAACCCGCTAAGTAGTCTGTACTGCCAATGCAAAATTTTTTCCATACCTCTGGGCGATCGAATGGTCGAAAATTATCTTCAAATTCACATTCGGCTTCAGCGATGGCTCCGGCAAAATCATCTTCTACTTTTTCAGGGCAATTAACCACCCAAACCGCTTGAGCTTGAGCTGGATCAGGCTTGGGTTTTCCTGCCAAAGACATCCTTAGCGGTTTCAAATTCATGGTTTTTCCTCAAACATTTTGTAATTCAATAGTTTCCAAATAGTCAGATAAGCGGTCAAAGGGCTGAAGGTCAGCAACAGAAATTTGTACAGTATCGCCGTGGATATCAGCAGCAGAGAGAAAGCCCAAAAGTTTGACTTTATCCAATGAGTCTGGTAATTCAACAAAGATATAAGCAATGCGATCGTTTTGGACTGGAACACAAATCTTTGTTTCTCCTTCACCAATTCGACAGCATTGAATCTTTCCGATTCCGGGTAACTCCAAATCAGCAAGTTCTAAAGCCGATTCAATTGCGACAGTCCAGTCATCATCTTTATCGAGAATGGTTTCAAAGTCCATCCAACCGATAAGATGATTGACTGCCCACACTGTCATTGTATTGTAGAAACGCTTTAGACCATTTTCTAGGTTTGCTTGTTCTGAGGCATAAGCTAAAGCTAAGTTGTAGACTTTGGCATCGATCGGGAATTGCAGCCAATTATCTTTCATTTTGTGTAATTGAGAAATCACACTTTGAAAGCGAAGCATTATTCCATTACTAAATCTTCAAATGAACAAGCAATTAATTTTTCTAAACTTTCTTCAAACCAAGGAAGCAAACTGTGATAAATGCCTTGACTTAACAATCTCGGTTCAATATTGTCAGAAAACTTATTTCTAGATACTTCTTTCTGATAGGCTACTCCAATATCATAATAGGTGTGCCAATAGTAAACAAAGTTCAAGATTGTTTCTCTTCTGAGTTTTTCCGCTGACAGAATTTGTACTAAGTAATTCATTGAATCACTCAAGGTTTTTCTGTTACCTTTACGCCATTCCCAATCTTGAACTTGAAGAAACTCAATATAGCTGTAGCTTCCACCAAAATACCATTTTCTTTTGCCGTACAATGTGTTTATGTAAGCAAGAAGTTTATCACAAGCTAATCGCAAAGTATCTATCTTGCTCTTAGGATATAACTGTCGATGTCCAACAAGATACCATCCTAAATCATCAGTGACTAGGGTATCGTTTAACATTGACGAAACGCAAGTTTTGCCAGCTTTTTTTACTGTTGGGTCGATCGATTTATCTTTCAAAAACTGCACTATCAAATCCAAGCCAACCTCACCATATTTACAGGCTTCACACAAACCACCAATTTGGGATAATCGGTGATTAGATGCTAAGCGATTCTTGACACCGAATAGACCTCCTAGCACGGCAGCCCCTTTGGGAACTAAGACGTGACTGCCGAGTATCGCATCATATTCTCTAGGAGCTTGTTCCTTTGACATTATTGTTACCATGAGCATTAATCTGGTGCAATTAGCTTCTCTAAACCTTCCTCAAACCAAGGAAGCAAACTAGGATAAATGCTTTGACTCGCTAATCTGGATTTAATCTTTTTGACGAATTTCTCTCCATATATTTCCTTTTGATAAGCCAAGCAAATATCGTAATAACTTTGAGAGTAATAAACAAACAGCAAGATTCGTACTCTTCTTAACTTCTCGGCGGTAAGTATCTGAATCAAATAGTCGATCGAATCATCTAATATTTTTCTGTTTCCTTTAGCCCATTCCCGATCGTGAACCTGAGAAAAAGTAATATAACTGTACCCTCCAGAAAGATACCATTTTGTATTTGGATAGACAGTATGTATGTAAGCAAGAAGTTTGTCGCAAGCTAAATGCAAAGTATCTGTTTTAGTTGGAAAATCCAAGTTTCCATGTGAAACCAAATACCAACCTAAGTAATCGGTTGTTACAGTGTTATTTAACATTTTGGCAACTGTATCTTTTCCAGCGCTCTTTACTGTTGAATCGATCAAGTTCCAGTTATCTCTCAAAAATTGAACTATTAAATCAAAACCAGGCTCACCATACCGACACGCTTCGGACATAGCACCAATTTGCGATGCTAGATGACTTGATGCTAAACGACTTCTGACACCGGGTAAACCTCCCAGCACCATAGCACCGAGCGAAGGGGGAGTTTGACCGCCGAGGATAGCATCATATTCTCTAGGATTTTGTGGTTGTAACATCTTCTAACCTAACTTTGCTTTGTTGTGGTGAATGAGTTATACTGAACTTGCTTCTGTTCTGTTGATTATCCAAGCACCCCGGATGAAACAGGCAACAAAACAGAAGTTGCACAAACCGAAAAGCGCTACAAACTTATGCCACTAGCGCTTTTTCATGGGATTAGACTAACTGACTAACGAGCGATCGAACTTGTGTTGAAGTTAAGCAAGCTAAATTATTACCAGCAGTTCGGGAAACAATAAGGCAAAAGCCATATAATTCTTTGCCAGTTTTGGTAACATAGCTCAACTTGTCCTTAGAGTTTTTGTTAGCAAATATCACAGCAGTTCGATCGATGAATTCGTCTTCAATTCGCTGGACAATGATACCTACAGTTCCAATATTAGTCCCCATCAATTCTGCTAAGTTAATTCGAGACTGAGAAGATTTGCGAATGTCAAAGCCTGTAGGCGACACCAAAATGTAGTAAGTGTAGGTGTCATTATCGATCAAATATCTCACTTCAGTTTTGCCCGTCGCGGTTTGTTTAGCAACTGATTTGATGTCAATTCCGCCCTGTTTTAAAGCCAAAATCATTTGAGTGATATATTGTGCCGACAAACCTCCTAGTTGACCGCCAATATCTTCGGGCAGCAAGGGGGGAGAATTTTTCAGCAGATTATGGACATTTCTAGCAGTGTACAGTCCGGGCCAGCGTAGCGAAAAATCTCCTGATATCTCGATCGCATACTGAGCAATTCGTTGAAATTCGATATTATCCATGTTGATTCTGAGTGATTATGAGTGATTCTGAGTGATTCTGAGGTGAATTGAGTCATGCCCTGTATCCGAACTGGAACAGGGCATAATTACTGCTAACGTGGCTGTAACGGATAGATTTTGCTTTCTTTTTTGACAATTTCTAGCTGTTTCTCAGTCAACAAACAGAAATCTTCAATTTGCATATCTATTCCGACAATCAAAAGCTGTCCCTGAAGAGTAATGCCATCAGGAGTAAGTAAGGTCGGCTGACAGCCTTTCATTAAGAATTCATCATCACACAAAATAGCGATCGACTGGTCAGAATAGCGCTTATAAACCCCTTCAAAGAATCCTTCTTCACCGGGAATTCCTACAAGTTTTTGAATTTCAGCAACGGTTGGCATTTCAGTTGCCGTTACTTCTTGAATTCCTGTTGAGTTGATTAAAACGTAAAATTGTGACATTTCGGTTCCTGTAAATGTTGCTAGAAAGAATCAATCAATATCCCAGAGCGAAGCACTAAAGTTGTGTTCTGGCTTCACTGGTTTTGGATACAATTTCAGTTCAGCTTTGACAATTTTGGCTTGACGCACATTAAGTAAGCACAAATTGTTTGGTGATTCATGAGTTGCGAGAATTACTACCTGACCACAGACAACATCACCATTTTTTGTAACACAAGTTGGGGGAAGTTCTGTCGATACAGCATCAGCATCACAAACCATAACGATCGAACTATCAGAGAAGCTCAATTCTGCTACTATTTGACAATTGGCTGGCAATGTTTCACTACCAATCAATTCTTGAATTTCTTTGATAGCCAACATTTCAGGAGTAGTAGTAATTTCTACCTCTTGTTCCAGCGTAACTAAAATGTAGTAAGGCATTTGTTGGAACTGGGAGCGATCCAGTTATTCGCTATATTCGTTATTCTTCGTTATTCTTCGATGGGAATTCCAAGTAACACTTTTACCGCTTCAATATCTTCAGGCAAAACGTAAAGAGTAAATCTGCCTTGATAGACGTAAAATTCTAGCTGATGAACCATTGGTTTTATGGCAGAGACAACTTTATGATGCTCGTTAAAACGAAAATCAGCTACTTTATGAAATCCCGCAACATTTATCTCAGGTGAAACCATTTACAAACTGGGAGCGACCCAGGAATTCGCTATCAATATCCAAAAGTGAAACATTAGCGACGCTTGAAAATATAGACTTTTTCATCTAACATCCGCCGATAAATTCCCTCTGTCAAATAGAACCAATCTTGGATAATTGTCTCGATATTGAGATGTTTCCAGCTAAGATTGTTGCGTTTCAACTGTGAATCAAAACCTTCTTGAGTCAGAAATTGTTTGACAAAATCTTCAGTGCGATCGCAACAACCTTTGTAATCTTCTCTGAAATTTGACAAGATTTCTGGCTCTCTACGATAGTCCGCATAATAGAGTAAGAATGCTTTGCCGTGTTTATGAATTCCTTCACCTATTTGTGCGATAAAGGATATTGGCATTTCTGGTGCCATTTCAGTACCTTCAAAGTTTTGGAATAAACTAACTTTGACTGCTCCCATAAATGGAGAATGAGTCTGAATGTACTCCATATTTTTCTGCATTTCAGAAGCGTTAATAGCATTGATCCAAGCACCAAAAAAAGAAAGTTCTTGCAGAACATAAACTCGCGGTACATCAAATCGCCAATCAGTTGGGAAAGGCAAATTGGTTAAAGGGTCAAAAGAATTGGACTGCATGGTAGTTGTTAACTGGGAGCGACCCAGTTATTTCGCTATTATTTGTTGGATATATTGGCAAGTTCGATCGATCTACAGAAATTACTAACTGCTTCGAGATGTTCTTCTAAAACGTAGACTCTAAAAGCACCTTGTTTCCAGAGCGCATCAGGGTCAAAAGAATGAAACTTTATCAGGTATTGAAACTCGCTATTTTTCAATGCAGTTTCGATCGATTCATGCTGATGTGCTAAGAAGTCACTCACAATAATGAAGCCGTTTTCAGCAGTCTCTGGCAATTCATTGGATTCTGATTCTGTCGTTGTGCAGTCGTTATGAACGGTTGTCATGATGATATTTTGAGAGAACAAATCCATGCCTTTATGCGAAGCAAAACACTAAATTACCAGGTAATCTCTTCCAAATAATGATCACCTGTTTCAGCTCTTAAACTCTCAATCCAGCTTTGAGGAACGTTAAGCTGTTTCAAACATAGGATTTGTTGTTCAATGCAGTCCAATTCTTCCTCCCTGCTATTGTCAACAAATTTATCACCAACAGATCGACGAATGATGTGATGATTTTCATGAACAAAAATGCTGGCTAACCATTCAACATCACGACTAAATGTTTGTTCAGCAATGAGTATTTCATTCTTCCAATAAGCAGCACCCAATGAAGTAGCACTACTTATGCAATGAGTATACTCTTGAATCAAGCTGAAATACTCTGGACAATAACGAGCTAAAAGTTCGAGAGCTTCGATTACTTTTGCTGCAAAATCATCGGTAAACTGTACCGGATTTGTGATTTTAATTCCGTAACTTTTCTCGTAACTTTTCTCGTAACTTTGATGTTGATTTTCTTCGTAACTTTCATCGGGGACAGTATCAGTTGAATCGTAGGAATTGTAAGTTGGATCGGATGCGATCGAAGTAATTCCAAAAACTAAATTAAACCAGCTCATTTTGTGACTGGGAGCGACCCAGTAAATACGCTTACAGGACAAATCAATATCCTTAAGCGAAGCAATAACAAAATGACTTAACCCTAGTAATTTCCATAAAAAACTAGGGGTGAGTTATCAAACTAAAGCATTAGGCAAGTTAGCCTCAGCACCCCAGGCATCCCAATTAGGCCGTTGTTCACGAGCAAATAGTTCAATCCTCGACGGGTGGGATAATTTGCCCAAATTCTCACAATTCTCCAGTTTGTCAGCAAGTCGATCGGCAATCTCCCAGAATTGTTCAGGCTTCTGTGAATGTTTCGTGCGCCGTGCCCGAATGATGTTTACGATATTTGTCAAGCCGTGATGGCTAAAAGTCCCAGGATTGCCCTTAGTAGCCACCAGGAAATGCTCTGTGCAGCTCCGACCGTAGTGACCTATTCCGCCATGAGGTTTGCCAGCCTTCGTTATTTTCTCCCATGTGAAAGTCGATCGATGAGTAAATCCCCAGCGGTCGAGACACCGAAACCCCAGCGCTTGATGGTTATTTGTCACCCACAGCAGCAGATAAGAGTCTGAGCTTGCGATCGCACTGATTGGCATATTGAGAATTTCCTCATCTGTCATGGATGGGTAACTGCAACGACCCCTATGAGTTTTGTCTGCTTCTCTGAGTGTGAAACTCCAGGGCGGATCGGCAACAATCAGTCTGTATTCTTGATGCGGGATAGGTGGAAGGTTGGGTATCAGATGCAGTGCGATCGATAACTTTTGCTGTCCTACCGCATCATCAGCTTTGTATTTAGTCTTCATGCTAATTTCTTCTTTTCTTTGAAGTTTGTTTGGACAATTCCTTTTGCTGTTTCTGTTTGGCTAATTCAGCCTTTTCTTTGTTAATGATTAATCCCCGAAAAAACATCACTTGTGCTTGTTGGATTTTCACACTATCCTGTTGCTCAACTTTGAACAACATATACCTGAGAATTTCGATGGAAGTAAATCCATCTAATCTAGTTACATTTTGAACAAGTTGAGCAGCAATTGAAAAATATCCAAGATTATTAGCCATTGCTCCAGCTAATACTTTGACTGCAAATGTTTCTAAAGTCCAGTTATTCGATCGAGCCGTTTCAAAGATTTTATCAACCTCTATTTGAATTCTTGCAGCTTCATCTACTACTTCTTGCGTTTGATGTACCATGATTTTCATTCCAATTTTTCTACAACTTCTGAAACTTTGATGCTTCGTAATGTACAGCCGTATATCTCAATGTAGATATAGGTAATAATTCGACCTTCCGTAACCGAATCTTGCAATGTTTTACGATTGAATAAGAAGAACATTTGCCACCACGTTAAAAGCATTGGCGGTTCTTCTAAGACTTCTGCTGTGACTTTCTTTCCTTCAATGATTTCTAAGATGACAATGTGTTTCATATTTTTGGTAAGGTGAGAGGGAAATAATCACCGTTAACTATTTCCCTGTTACCTAAAAGCGAAGCATTGACTTGAATTAAGTGAGATTTTCTTGATGCTGACTATCTATCAAAATCAATCATCGGCTGACAAATCGATCGAGTCATAACCCAACTGTTGAACTAAATTGAGTGCCAGTCTACCGGGTTCAGTCTCATATTTACTTTGAGTTGTTCGGGTAGTAATCAACAAGGCATCGGCTGCTCGATCGAGACATTTTATAATGTCAATAAAATCGTCTATATCAAGGATTACATTGCAGCCTTCTGGGTTGGTTGTGTAATTCCAAATCATGGTTTCTGTTCCTGTTTAAGTTTCTGAATTCCCTATGCGAAGCACTAACACCATTTACCAGCAACTATGACTATTTCACCATTTTCTTCAGTTTGAGACTCAATATTGAACCCTTGACTCCTCAATACTGCTAGAGTATTTTCCCGTGCGTACCAGGGTAAAAGTTGTTCCATAAATTTCTTAGCAGCATGGATGGAACCATCACGAGTTAAGAACTCAAATTCATCAGTTCCTTCTACTCGCTTAAAGCCAAAATCGTAACCACCCTGATAGCGTTGTTTGCGCCGAATAACAAACTCTGCTAACTTACTGTTGCCGAATGGGTCATGGATATGAGTGTTAGTTTCGAGGTACGCTCCAGCAAGAATTCCCTCAAGTCCTGACTCAATCATTTTCTCTAGAATCTCTTGTAGGACGATCGGATTCTTTATCTGGGTGCGGATATGAGTTAGATGTGACATTTTCTAAGTCTCCTAAAAGTTCTGAAAGTGGACGAGAGAAATACCGGGCAGCAGCAAGAATTTTTGAAGTACATTTACCGCATTCGTAAGTTCTGCCGTTTACTAAGGGATTAAGACAACCAGGGATTTTACAATTCATCAGCTATTTGTCCATAAAGTTGAGTCCTCAATGATTTCCTCAGTTAATCTTTCAGTTAATGCTTCTGGAAGAAGTTCTTGCGATCGAATTTCTCCCATTGCATTTTCCAGTTGCTTAGTAATGGCAGTACAATTCGGCCCGGAACCAAGGACTTTTTCAGTAACAGTGCCATTTTTGTTGATGATGAATTCGATTTGGTAATATTGCATGATTGAATAAGTTAGGTAAGTTGGGTTAATCTGTTAAAGTTTCTGCAAAAGTTGCCCGTTGTGCGTCATCAATTTCAAGCTGTGATATCTGGTTCGATCGCATCAATACCAATCGCAGAGCCAGATTATTATTCCGAAGTTGGTGATAAATCCAGCCGACACATTCAAGCAATTTATCATCAGTGGAATAGTGACAGCCCATTGCGATTTTAGGACTTGTCAACTGTTCAAACACATCTTGATTTGGATTAGCGATCGTCTCCTTCAAAGCTTCATGATTTTCCCGGTTGTAGTCAGGAATTTTGCTCAAATCTCGGTTAACTTTCCAGGGACAGTTAGCACATTGTTTCGTTTGTGTCAGTTGCATGATGTCAGTTGCATGATTAGTATTTGACTGAGATTATGTTATCGAATTTGTCTCTGACAATTTTGGGACTTTTGTTAATATGAATCCCACAATTTCGGCAAGTATAATGTCTCAAGTATCCTAACTGACCAAGAAACATTAATTGACCGCTACAGACTTTGCACGTCAAACTTGACATTATCGTTGTCCTCTTTCAGGCTGTTGTTGATAAGTAAACCTTGATTTATTAAATCGACTGCACGTTGTGCGATCGACTCATTTTTTTCAAGAGTTCCGTTAGCTAGATGTCGCATAAATTCCAGCAATTGATTACCCTCAAAACGGGTACTGTAGCGAATCATGCGACAAGCTATTGCTACATAAGCATCTTTTTCTAAGACTGCATTTACCCAAACTTCAATTGCAAACTCAAGCGTATTGACTTTTCTTTTCAGTGCTTCAGCAAAAACTATATCAACTTTTGCCTGTAATTGTTGCAGTTGTTTTTGCCTTTCTTCAAGTGTAACTTCGGGAATTTGTCTGTTGGTAGTCATTCGATTTGGCTCTCCTGGGTTTATGGTGTATACGGTATCAAGCACAACTGTTCGCGATTCTGTAATACCCTCGGAATAAGGATATGTGGTTTGGTTATCACCTCAAAATCAGGAGAGCCTTCGATTTGCTCCTAATAATTGTTGAATGATGTAGTGCGAAACTTTATCTTGTCCCCCCAAAGTGGAGAATAAGACAGCTTTTTAGGACTTAATTTTCACTTGGCAACAGAAGGACTTTATCTTGTAGAAAAAGCTTGATATCAGTCAAAGGAAAATCTGTCATTGGTATCTGCTGAATAATCGCAGGTTTAGTTTCGGCAGTTGGTGAATCTTCCCAACAAGTCAAAACAGCATCATTAGGCGATGGCGTACCGCCCCGCAAGCTACGAGGCTTAATGAATTCATGTGCATTTCCGACATGAAGGAACCAAAGCTGAAACTCGGTTAAGCTGTGAATTCTCCTCGCACGGGGCTGATGGGAGGCGATCGCATCAATCAACCAATAAGCTTGAGCATTATCAGCCAAATATTTGACTCCATCGGTGTACTGAATTCCGAGCCAATGTTTGAAATATTGCTCAGTTCCAGAAAAGTGTTTCAAATTCTGCGACAGTGTTTCAGCATCCATCATTGCCTTTGCCATAATCTGATTCCAAATTCAAAAAATCATTCTCTTACAGCGAAGCATTACATCACTATTTTCTTGAAGTATTTCCAACTTACTAAGACTTACTATCTGACCGTTTCGACCATTCACACACACAAATGGTGGAGGGTCATTAAGCAGTTCAGTTGCATAATTCCAGAGTTCTGCTCCTTCTTCTGGAGGCGTAAGCCAAGAACCCTTCAAAGTTTCTCTAATGCCCATGATTCTTTCTGCATCAGCAATGGTAGATGCAACTAATTTGGCATCGGCTCTCCAAACACAGACACATTTACCTTTGTAATTGGCGAACGCTGGAAATTCTTTTGGTTCACTTGTTAAATCATTGATTAGGTCAGACATACTATTTCAATTTCCTTTTTGTTCAAATGCTTCGGTTAATTTATCATCAATAGCAAAAGCAATAATTCCGATCGCATCTCTCATCGCTGCTTCATCTCCCTGCTTAGAACGCAAAAGTAGTAAAGGAATTCTGCTTTTATCAGGAAATACCTCATTAATCAAAATCAAAGCATTTTCGTTACCAGCGACGGCGGTTGACCAAATCACTGAGGCAAACGCCCAACTATTTATTACTTCTTTTTTGCCTTCATCAGTATCGATCGTTTCCAAGCTTGATAAAGGATGAACAAAATGGGGTTCCATATTCTGCCTCAATTTATGTGAACAATTCCTAAATCAAAAAGCGAAGCATTTGTAACCTTTGGCTTCGCTTTCTGATAATGATTAATTTTCGTCAACCTCAAGAGGTGAGAGATGAGAGTAGGGAGTTACAGGTGTTTCATTCTGATCGGCAATACTGGCGGATTTAGCGCCCGATCGAATTGCCCAACTTTTGAGTTCATCAATTTGTGCTTGAGCAATCCGTGCCAGAGGAACGCAGCCAGTGATCGCTATAGTCAAATCTCGCTCTGTGAATTCTCTCCCGGCACTGAATGCGGTTTGCATCGCATCGCAGATAACTTGCTCAATCTCCGCACCAGACAAGCAGGACGACTGACTTGCCAGCATTCCACAATCGAAGTCTCCCGACTTCACTCGCGAAGGCCGGACGCGGGTGAGGTGAACTTGAAAAATTGCCTCCCGCTCTGTGAGGTTCGGCAGGTCAACCCAGAAAATTTCATCAATGCGACCTTTGCGAATCAGTTCGGCGGGAAGGACTTCGGCGCGGTTGGCAGTCATCACTACAAACACTGGCGCGGTCTTTTCTTGCATCCATGTCAGGAGCGCACCGAATACCCGCTGGCTTGTGCCAGAGTCGCCATCCATGCCAGACGTAATGTTCGCGAAGGCCTTATCTACTTCGTCTAAGAACAGAATGCAGGGTGCGATCGCCTCCGCTAACTTAATGACCTGTCGGATGCGGTTCTCGCTCTCGCCGACCATACTGCCAAAGACCCGACCGACATCGAGGCGCAGCAGGGGCAATTTCCATTCAGCAGCAATGGTTTTAGCCAGCAGGGATTTACCCGTTCCCTGAATGCCGGCCAGCAGTACCCCCTTGGGATTGGGGAGTCCATACTCACGGGCTTCATCGCTAAAAGAGCGCGATCGAACTGTTACCCATTGCTTGAGATTTTCAAGTCCGCCTACGGACTCCAAACTAGATTGAACCGGGATGAATTCGAGGATGCCCGTCTCCCGGATGGTTTGGCGCTTCTCCTTGATGACCGCAGCGAGGGCATGAACATCAACTTTTCCGAGCACTAAGCGTTTGGCAAGGACGCGGGAGATCCGGCACCGAGTCAGCCCCTGGCAAGCCTTTGTTAGCTGTTGCCGTTGTTCTGGGTTGAGTTTGATATTCTTGCCAACCAGTCGATCGATCAACTTCGAGATCTCCTCGATGCCTGGTAAAGAGACATCTACCACCGTAATTTCTTCCCGCAGCTCTTGAGGCATTCTGAGTTGATCGGAGAGAATGACGAGACAGCGACGGTCACGGGCGATGGTCACTGCCAAATTTTTCAGTTCGCGGACGATCGCTAGCTGGTTGACGGCTATCTGCCCATTCGCACCCGGTGCAATCAAAGTCGCAATGTCTTTCATGACGAACAAAGTGACTTGTTCCATTGCCGGCGCTTTGCTGATCCGCTCCAAGGCTTGCATCGGGTTTCCTTTGGCTGTGCCATTATCTGTCCAGCCACGGGCAAAATCCCAGAAATAGATTTGCCCTTCCTTAGCTTTTGCTATATCACACAAAATTTCTTCGGCGGTTTCCTCTTCTGGGCTCACTACCCACAACAAAGGAAATCTGGCCATCAACATTAGCTGAATTTCTTTTTTTTGATCTATCATGTCTTTAATCCAATTATCAATTGCTAATTACTCTCTACCCAGCACTGATTCGTACTTAATCCAATATCAAGTGATTTGCCGAGCTAGTACGCAATCAAGCTTTTGAGTCACCAATTTTGCTACAAGTTTTGAGCTACCCACTCAAAACTTAGTAGCTCTCTAACAGTACCCATTCTTCCTTCTAAGCTCAGTAACAGCAACTGCTACTGAGCTTTTTGTTTCTGTTTGTTTCTGTTTCTGTTACTCATTTAGCCAAAGCAACTTTTTGCTTTTTGTTTTTGAGAAGAGGTTCAAATGGCTTAGCGGGAGGTTCAACAGCTTCAATAGACTCCACTGTTTCTGAACTAGAGTCAGAAATAGCAGGGTCAGAATCAAAGTCAGAGTCAAACTGAGAGTTAACGGGTTCTAAAAAAGGGCCAACAAAGTCTGAAACTGTTTCATGCAGTAGTTCGGGGAGTATTTCAGGAAGTAATTCAGCTTGAGATTCAGAGGGAGATTCAGATTGAGCGACTTGAGTTTCAGCGAGACGTGCTTTCAAATCTTCAATTTCTTTAAGAGCATCTGACAAGTCACCATGCAAAGTCTCATTTTCGACCATAAGCTGTGCGTCTGTAACGATACCATCATCACTATCATCAAATTCTCGATCGACTTCTAAAGCCCCACTAACTTTTTGTTGACTTTGCAGGTTAGTGATTGTTGTTGAAGCTTCTCTTAGCTGAGTTCTCACTTGTTCTAGTTGAGCTTCTAGGACTTGTTTCTCGCCAACTTGTGCTTGTAGAGCTTGGATTTGAGAATGGAGACTGGACACTTCTCGTTCCCGTGCTTCGATTTGTCCATTAAGCTTAGATATCTCACTGAGTCGATCGCGAGAAGCCGTTTCAAATTCAGCAACTTCTATCAACCGTTTTTCAGCAACTGACAATTTTGCTAGTAATTCATTGCGTTCGGAGGTGAGCAAATCTAACTGCTGACGAAATTCTTCAGAATCGGTCAACTTTTGCTTATTCAGATTCATGTACGCTTCCCTGAGCTCATTCCGCTGGCGTTCGTACTCCGATTTATAAAACGTCAACTCCATTACATTTTGAGGAAAATCTTTGAGTTGTTGGCGCATCAACTCATTTTCCTGAGCTAACTGTTTCATCCGATCGCCACTCACGCTGGTATCAGCTTTTTGATAAGCCAGTCTGTAGAACGCGATCGCCATTTGATGAGAAACCTTGAGAATATCTTCAGGTATTTCGGAGTCCTCCAGCAAACCATCATCCGCTGCTTCCAACAGTGCTGTTGCTAAATCCTTCTCTGATTTTCCTTGCTTCATCAGCGACAGATTATCTGTACGCCATTCTTTCAGCAATTTGCAGATAATATCGGTGCTCCCTCCGATTCCGTAAATTTCCTTGAGCGCTGCACCCACACTCCGAACCACAATGCCTATACGATTTTTATTGAGCACAGCACACGTAAAATCAATCATTTCTCGATTGATTCCTGTGTATTGTTGACTGCGATCGAACTCAAATCCTGTCAAGTCAAGCGTTTGAAACGTTGTCGGTAGTTTTGGCACGGTTTTTTTAACTCGGTAATTTTGACAAAAAGATTCCGTACTTCTTTCTGAAGCAATTTTGCTTTTGCAATGTCCTAAAAGTTGAATCGCGCAAGCCTTGCGTCACATTCCTAAGCAGATCGTTGATTACTGAGGCTGCTGGTTCTCAGATTTTTGGGGCTGTTAATTTTGGCTTGTGCGATTATCATATCACCTCATAAGACATTATGACAAGCCATTTTGTCTTATTAAGGTTAAGCAAGCATTTCGTAGTTTGTTTCCTCCTCTACTAAATCTGACAAATCCCTGGGAAGCTCTTCCCAATGAACATTGAGAGCATCACAAAGGTCGATCCAGTCGCCCCGAGTAAGGGCTGGCTCTTTCCCCAGCGTCTCCCATCGCTGCAAAGTCCGCACTGCAATCCGATTTCCCAAACGTGCTACTAATTGCTCCCTACTTAGTCCCGCTTTTTCCCGTAAGTATCGCAACACAGTAATTTTCCTAGTTTCTAAGGATTGATCTTTAGCTCTTTCTGTCATAATATCAATTACAGGACAAATTGGCTACTTATTTTGTCTAGCCAGTTTGTCTCTTCTCGTTGAACAACTAGCGATCGAGGCCGGGGGCTAATTCGACCTCGATCGCTAGCACTATTCTCGCAGCCATCTCAACAAATTCACCCATGTTGAAAATCCGTAACAAAAAACCACGCACCCCAAAGCCACATTTCATACAGGCACAGTTTTCTTGAACAAAAAATGGGGTAATTCCATACGGATTTGGGAAACAGCTAACTCAGCTATTGGCTAACTGAAAAACTGCCCTAAAAAATCAGTACAGAACATGACCCAAAACGGATGGTGTCGATCGAATTATCCCAAGGACGGCAAACGATGCTTCGGCTTATTAACGAATGGGCTGTGTGCCGAGTGCTATTGGTCAGATCCAGCCCAAGGTACTTTCCCAGCTAGCGAAATTCAAGCAAATGAAAGTCAAAAAATCACACGACTGAGAGAAAGAATCAATGATTTGGAAGAAAAACGATCGTCGGTCAATCAGGAAATCTATCGTTTGCGCCAACAATTGCAAACTTTAGTCGCAGCAAAATCAAAATCAGGAGTCAGAAAGCAATGAATATAGATCGTGAGCTGGCACAAAAGCACCTGAATTACTTGGGCTATCAACCGGGCGAAGCTTTGTTGAGGTTTTTCTATCATAGCTCTGATGAACGCAAGAAAAAGGATAAAGGTCGCAAAAGTTCTGAGCTTAACTGGCAACAGATTGAGCAGTATCAAGCAGACAAGCGCGGTGTTTATGTCGTGGTTAATGGTGCAGGCGCAGGTACAGCCGGACATAGCGATGCTGAGATTAAGCAGTGCTGTGGTATTTTCTGCGAGTGGGACGATATCCCGTTGGCAGAACAATTTGAAAAATGGAGCGAAGTAGGTTTTGTTGAACCAACTTTCACCATATTTAGCGGTGACAAGTCGATGCAACCGTATTGGCTGTTTGAGGAGCCGATCGCACAGGAACAATGGCGGGAACTGCAAGTGCTTCTGATCGAAGTGATGGAAGCAGACGAGAGCAACAAAAATCCCAGTCGTGTTTTTCGGCTCGCGGGTGCGTGGCACGTTAAGCCCGATCGCGAACCCGTTAAAACCGATTTTGTTGAAGAGTCCGGCACTCGCTACAGCTACAGTGATTTGCGCGATCGACTTCTCATTCTCTATCAAGAGTTACTCGCTCGGAAACAACGAGAACTTGAGGAACAGCACCAAGCTTTACTGCAATTTTCTACCACTGCTACTGCCACTGCCACCCACAGCGCTACTGTCTTAGACAGTGCGACTGCCACGACGGGGCGCACTGCCACCGCAACTCTAACTGCGACACCGGAGGAAATATCTCAACGGTATAAAGACATCACTGTTCCGGTGCCGGTGCCAATTTCTCTACAGTGCGGTCTGGGAAAGCCCAACAAGGAATTTTTGAATGGAGTAGCGACTCTCAGAAATACCTCAATGGCAACGCTGGCACGGGATTTAATTGGAGTTCAATCTGAGTTCAGCCGACTGGGACAAGTAACCAATGAGGATGCCTACACTCTATTTCTTGATGCTTGTCGGCGTTGTTCTCCCGGCGGTGGCTGGGATCAAGAAGAGTGGGATCAAATCTGGAATTACGCAGTTAAGTCGAATCCGATCGCCAGCATCTCAAAATATTTTAGTGACGGGATTGAGAGCTGCATCAAAGGTGAATACTGGCGATTCATCAAATCTCTGCAACCTGATCATTTAGTTTCGCTACTAGAGGCAGAGGCTGAATCTGATTTGGGTAACTCTCCTAATTCTGCTGCTAGCTCTGATTCATCACCTGAATTTAATATTTTAAATTCAGATAACAGAATGATTCAGGATTACCGAAAAATCATTAGAAAATTTGGCAAACGGCTTCGCTTGAATAAACTCAGCAAGCGAATCGAAATTGACGGTACACCAGTATCACTCGATCGAGTGCGAATTCAACTCGCAATCAAACACGGAATTCTCGTAAAATCCAGTCGAGAAGATGTTCAAGATATCCTGACAGAAATAGCAGTAGAAAATCAGTATTCACCAATTGAAGAGTATCTAAATTCTTTGCCACCAGCACCAGATACTTCGTTTTTAGATAGTCTCGCTGAAAAATATTTTGGTGTCAACGATCCAATTTATGAAATGTTTGTCCGAAAAACATTAATTGGTGCTGTGAAACGAACGTTTGAACCAGGATGCAAAATAGACACAGTTCTGATTCTGCAAGGGAAACAGGGCTATAGAAAGTCAACTTTTTTTAAGGTGCTGGCGGGAGGCAAATATTTTGACGATTCCCTGGGAACTGTTTCTGACAAAGATGAACGGCTGAAATTGCACCAAGCCTGGTTTGTAGAATGGGCAGAGCTAGAGAGTGTTTTCAGACGGCGCGATGTCAGTGCAACCAAAGCTTTTTTATCCACCGGAACAGACAAAATTCGACCGCCATATTGCCGAGATATTGAAGACTTCAACCGACCCAGCATCATTGTCGCAACCACCAACAAGCAAGAATTTCTCGCTGATGAAACAGGCAACCGGCGATTTTGGGTAATTCCGGTCAAACACCGAATTGATACTAAATTGCTTAAGAAAGAACGAGATGCGATTTGGGCTGCTGCGATGCTGGCTTACAAATCTGGCGAAGAACCTTGTCTTGACTATGAAGATGAAGAAACTGCCGAACACATTGCTCAAGAGTTTCAGTCATCAGATCCCTGGGAAGATGTCATCGAAAATTTTATTGAACACCGCGAATATATCCGACTCAGCGATCTGCTCACTCATCTCCAAGTTGACCTGAGCCGACAAGAGCGATCGCACCAGATGCGCTGTTCCGCCATCCTCAAAAAATTTGGGTGGGAGCGAGAGTTTCGATCGATCTCCAGCAAACGAGTTCGAGTTTGGTGCAAAACTGAACCCGAACCCGAACCTGTCTCCCTCCCTCTTGAGCTTGCTGAATCCGACCCCGAATTTGACGCCGAATTTGAGGCTGATTCAATCCCTGTTGAGGCTGCTGATCAACCTCAAGTTTTGAAAACCCCCTTAAAAAGGGAGGTTGATCACGAGGTTGATCACCCTGCTACACAAGGATTTGATCAACCTGATCAACCTGATCATCCTATTTCTGAAAAAATACTAAATTCTGATCCGACCTCGAATCCAACTTCAGATCCGACCTCGAATCCGACCTCGAAAGGAACAGTAAACTGGATGGCTGCTTCCGCTTTTAGTAATTCCACGGCAGCGAAAGATTTTCCTAGTTTTGGTAACAAGGTTGATCAGGTTGATCAGGTTGATCAATCCTTTGCACAGCAAGGTGATCAACCTAGCGATCGACCTCAAAATTTGGAGCCATTTTCAAAAAATGAGGTTGATCAGCAGACTCAACAGAACAACGAAACAGGGGATCTGGTCGAATATATCCGGCTAGCGATCGAAGTCGGCGATCGAGAAACAGCTCTTGATATTCAGACCATGCTCAAGGAAGTTTGCAGCAAAGGCGCAGCCGATCGCCAGAAAGTCTGGAACTCCCTTACCGCTGATGAAAAAACCGCTTTTAATGGATTGATTTCCCCAGACCCGACACCAACTCCGACACCAACTCCAACGACATCGGAATCGACAATGCCAATAGTAGAACCGACAACGGAGACAACGGAGACAACGGAAGAACCAACACCCGAACCAACACCCGAACCAACACCCGAACCAGCAGCTATCTCCGGAGGAATAGATGAGAAGGATGCTGAAAAACTAAGAGAGATAGCTACTATTTGGTGGCCCGAATACTACCCAGAACACTTGCAAAATCTACTGACTCAGATGTATGGATGGAAAGCGCCAGGGACTAAATACCAGAGAGAGGTAATAGTGAATTGGCTGACTGGAGAAACTGCTGAAGTTCGCGATCGAATCAACCTATTGATTGCCGAAAAAGATCGAACTGAGAAAATAGAATCATGACAACTATTGACCTCACACTTGAGCAACAACTTCGATTAAGAATCTACGCTTCTCAAGCTCAATCACTTTCAGTAGAAGAAGCACGAGTCCTCTTAGTTGAACTAATGCGACAAAACATGATCAAAGACAACGTAATCAAAAGTTTACTCAATTCAAATCAAAATGAATAATTTCTGCGATGCTAAAACTGCTTGTAAAATCCTCAATTGTAGCGATCGAACCCTTCTGCGATACAGAAACCAAAACAAACTTATAGAAGGGATTCACTGGGGTAGAAATCCTGGCGGAAAAGTTCTCTACAATCAACAACTGATTGAACAATTGATAACTTGTGGTGGGGATATCAATCATCCGGATCATCAGAAATTTATGGAGAGGTATCTCACTGATTTACCTCAAAATCAACATCAGAAACCGGGTCGAAAACAGGGAACAAATCTGGTAGTTTTGGCGGGTTGACCAGTCCGGCATAATTTTCATAAAGTGTTCTCACATCGTGACCGGTGAGGGCTGCGATCGAAACAGGATTCATGCCAGATTCCAAGCCATGCGAAATTAGCGTATGTCGGGTATTGTAAGGTTTTCGATAATCAATTTCAAGGGATGCAAGCGCAGGTTTCCAGTAGCGGTTGCAGAAATTTTTGGAATCGATCGCTCTACCTTCGATGCTGGTGAAAATTAAATCATCAGGTTGGAAGTCAGTCGATCGCCGGCTCAGTAATAACTGTTGCAGCCGTGGAGTTAGCGGCACCGTGCGGTCTTTATTCCGCTTGGCTGCTTTCCGATCACCGTTACTCAAACTTTCTCCGATCCAGATGCGATCGCAGTTGTGGGAACAATGTCGCCAGAGGAGAGCTGCTGCTTCGCCGGTGCGAAGGCCGACGCCGAATTTGAATTCCACATAGTCCGCATAATGTTTCAGATTCTCGTTTGAGCGGAATTTTTGGACGATCGCGCTTATTTCTGTAAGCGTGAACGGTTCTGGGCGTTGTTTGGGAGCTACGTTCACCTTGACTTCCTCCCAAGGATTTTCGAGAACCAGCTTCTTTTTTTGGCCCCACTCCCAGCAAGCATTAAGCATGATAATCCGTTCCCTTACGGTACCGGGTTCAAGTTTCTGTGCCAGCCAATCTCTAAATTTTTCTGCAACAGTTTCAGAAACAGAAATTGTGCTTTTGTTTTTGAAAAACGCAGAAACGTGTTTCTCAAGTCCAAGATATTTAGCGAAAGTAGAAGGCTCAACTTTCCGGCGCTTGTACTCGATAAATTGGTGAAACAGGTCAGAAACAGAGATGGATTCTTGTTTCTGGGGTTTGTATTTTGCCAGAGACGGGTCAAAATTGCCACTGGTCATATCGAGTTCGATCGTCCGCGCTTTGATGCTTGCCGCTTTACGGTTGACGATCGAGTCTGGCAAACCGAGATATAGCCAGAAACGTTTACCTTGCCAGGACCAGGCAAGTCGCAGCCGATCTTTGAAAACTTCTATATTTACTGAGCCTTTTGGCATATCCCAGATTTATCGCAGATTTATCGCAGTGATTGTCTGAGTATGTCATATTCTGTCACCCCTTCTTGAGAATGGGTAAGGAACGAGTTATCTAGTAAAAATAATGGAACCCTTATAAAATAAGGATTCCATCTATCGGAGCGGCGGGATTTGAACCCACGACCCCTACTACCCCAAAGTAGTGCGCTACCAAGCTGCGCTACGCCCCGACAGCTTTAACAGCTTAGCATAGAATTCCCAAAAAAGTCAAAAAACTTTTAAAACTTTTGCGGCCTGCACCAAACTCGGAACCGCAGCCGCCGGCCAAAAACCCTCGCACCTCCTGCCAGCATTCAGGATCAACTGCACGCTGTAAGCTTCGGGATAGCCTTCCACCTGCACCCACAGCAAGTCGCTTTCGGCTTCAATGGCTATTTTTTCCTCGTCCATTAACTCAGAGGCCATTTGACTCATGGTGCCGGCCAATTGCCCCAACAATCGGCAAAAATCGTTTAACTCAGCCTCCGTGAGTTCGATCGCCCAACCGTCGCCAGCCACCAAACCCTTAAACTCCTCAGCCTCTGGGTTCCATCCCAAACGCCACCCAACACCCGTTTTAATTACACGTTCCACCATTGAGGGATTTTAGATTTTAGATTTTGGATTTTAGATTAGGAATGAGAATTACAGCATATTCCATGTATATATGATACACTGTATTTAGTACATAAGCGAAAAAAATGAAACCTTATTCGATCGAG
>NZ_JAUBOX010000098.1:2743-23790 GCF_036700445.1 Microcoleus sp. T3_B1 | reverse complement strand
CTATGCCCTATGCCCTATGCCCTATGCCCTATGCCCTATGCCCATGAGTACCTCATATGAGAGCTCGAAAGGCTATATCTATCCGCCAAACTACCGCTACTTAGCACCAGGACTCGGAGCCGGAGTTGGCGGTTTTTCTTCTTGCTTTAACGGCAGCAGCGCGTGCAATTCAAAAGCCGTTTTAATTTTAGTTGGCGGCTGCTCCACAGGAACTATTTTCCCTTTCAAAAAGTCAACTTGAATTGCCCCAGTTGATGGTAGCAATTCCGATCTCAAATTCTTCACTACCAACAGCGACTGCATCAACTCCAAGTTACGCATAAAATTGCGGGTTTGAGCGAAAGTGCCTTCAAACTCTACCTTAAATTTTTTGCGTCTGAGCTTGCCAGCCAGGGACGGCCCGAAGGAGGTATCTGCCAGAATATCAGGGTCTACAGTTCCCGGCGCGGCGGTTGCTGCTGCTGGGGGCATATCCGGCTCAAATTTGGTAATTTTAGCCTTGAGGTCATCTCCTTGCACGCCGGCGTTGATTCTATTAACGAGTTGGGTCATGTCAAGCAAAAGCGTGTTGGCGCTGGCGTCGCTGGCAAACATTGCCGTCACGTTGGCCCGGCGCTGTTTTGCTTCTTCTTGCTTTGCTTCTGCTTCTGCCTTTTTTTGAATTTGAGTTTGCAATTGCACTTGCGTTTGCTCGCTTTCGCTAAGTTTTTGCTTGAATGCGTCTCTTTTTTGGAATTCGGGAAGTACGAACTGGTAGCCGAGGCCGCCGGCAATAACGAGTCCGAGAACTGCGATGCCGATTGCTTGGACTTGGGGTGTCAGCTTAATGCCGAATATTTCCTGAGCCCCTGTCTCTTCTGCTTGTGCGCCGCTGGGAATAAACTGATTTGCTGTCATTGTTTTTTCACCTCTGGTTTTTGTGGTTCTAGCACTCCTTTTTCTTGAAGTGTTTCTATGCGTATTGCGAGCCCGTCTGCTTGCTTGCTTCGCAGCTCGGGGAGCAACTCGGAGGCCCCCGTCGGGCTGAGCGTCGTTTCAATTTTATATTCCACCACTTTCCGCAGTTTGGGAAGTTCTGTTACTCCTGCTGCACTTTGGTTCCGCAATTGTACTTGTGCCGGGTTGTCTTTTAAGGTCGCTGCTAGCAGTCTGGTGTCAGTATTGAGGAAGAAAGGAGAGCGCTGGACTAGCAACATAAAGTCGTTAACTTGAGCAAAGGTACTGGCTATCCCTGAAATTTGTACTTTTGCTGACTGCTGGGGGACGACGGGCGGGGGGGGAGCTGCAGCCGGGGTAGGGCTGGCTGGGGACGGACTCGCCCCTGGGGACGGGCTGGCTGCGGGGGTGGCTGCGGGGGGTGGGGGTGCTGCTGCAACGGGGGAGGGACTCGGGTCGATTTGCTCGATTTTGGCAATTTGCACTCCGGCGGGAGTGCGGACACTCAGGTCTTGCAGCATCGCCGACCAAGGTTTAATTTGGTCGAATACTCCGGCTAATGCTTTGTATTCGGCGGTAACTTGGTCGGTTTCGGCGTTGATGGCTTTGATGGTGTTGGCTTGAGTGTTTAGCTTGGCAAGTTCTTGGTCGATGGCTTCTTGTTTTTTGGTCAAGCTGGTATTTTCGTTAGTCGCCAACCACCAGGCGCCCATGACTGCGGCGTTGATGCCAAAGGCAAACAGCACTGCCCCATATATGGGCAGTTGGTCTTTTGCTCCACCGGAACTTTTTTTAGCTGAGCTTTTGGCTGCTGCAACGGGTTTGTAGTCTGGACGGTCGTTGAGAAAATTAATATCTAGGCTGTACATGGCTTCACTCGATTTTATAGCAGAAGGAAGAAGGCAGAAGGCACAAGGTAGAAGGTAGAAGGCACGAGGTAGAAGGTAGAAGGTAGAAGGAAAAAGTGATCTACCGCTTATGTTTCAGCAATTAAGAACGTCCTAACAGTCTTGGTTGTTGCTATAGATTTAAATTGGAAATTTTAGATTTTAGACAGAACCCAAGATTGCTGGTACAAGTGAAGGATTTATTTAGGGAATACAGAAACAACTTTCTGCCTTCTACTGAAGGAAGGGGCTGCTTCTACCTCAGATATATTCTACCTTTTACCTTCTATCTTCTACCTCCAATATTCTACCTTCTGCTTTCTGCCTTCTTCTTTTGGAAGGGGTTTTTACCTAAAATTCTCACATCTGTTTTTCTCTCATCTAAAACTGTTAGGTCACATAACCTCCCTTAGTCCTAAACCTAGGGCGACTCCTAAACCTGCTCGCTGTTCTGGGGTAATTTCTTGGCTGATTTCGAGTCCTAGGGTTTCGATGGGATCGACTTGAGATGCGGGCAAGCTTAATCTTTGCATAAAAAATTCGTCTAGTTTGCCGATCGCAGCTCCAGGGCCTGCTAGCAGCAGTTGCGCTACTTCGAGTTCTTCGCTCTGGTTGAGGTAAAAGTCTACTGAGCGACGCAGTTCGTCTGCTAGTTCTCCTAATACTTTAATCATCGCATTTGTTCCCGGATTAGCGTCTCCTGATGCGCCCATTGTATCTGTGACTGGCAGGGTCATGCCTTGCAGTTCGCTGGTGTCTCTGGTTGGTGGCAGGTTCATGGCTTGGTTGAGGGCGGTCTGGATTTGGTAGGTGCCGATCGGGATGGTACGGTTGAACTGAGGTATGCCGTCCACTACTATAGCTAACTCGGTGCTGTCAAATTCTATGGCAGTGAGAACTGCTGCTTCTTGGGAGGAAAATTGTTGCAGTTGGTCTTTGAGGGTGCGGATTAGGGCAAAACTGGTTACTTCTAGTACGTCTATAACCAGTCCGGCTTCTTTGAAGGTTTCGATGTATGTGTCGGTAACTTCTCTGCGGGTTGCTACTAACACGACTTGCACTTTTTCTACTCCGTCGTCATCTACAAATAGGCCTATTTTTTGATAGTCTACGTCGGCGTCTTCTCTGGGAAACGGCAAGTAAAGTCCTGCTTCTGCGTTCATGTAATCCCGCAGTTCTTCTTCGTTGAGCTCTGCGGGAACTGGGATGAGGCGGATGACGGCTTCACGGCCAGGAATGGCTGTGGCTACTCGCTTGGCTTTGATTTTGTTTTCGGCGAGGACGGTACGTATTAGTTCTGCCATTCCCGGCGGATCGACTATTTGTCCTTCTTGTATATAGTCTTCTGGAACTTCTATTGAGGCTAGGATGCCTAATTTTAATGCCTGACCTTTCTTTTCGAGCTGAATGATGTTGATGCGGTCTGGGGCTATTTCGAGCCCGATTCCTGGCTGGCGTTGGGAAAGTAGACCTTTGAAAAAGTTAACCATGTGATTGGGTCGCCGATAATTGCTATTTTTTTCTTTTGTAGTTGGCCAGCCTGATTCAGCGCGCAGGCCTGTTGGAGGGTTGGTTTCCAACTGCCGCCAGAGTGCTGTAATCTCGGTATCCCGCCGTAGCTACGCAGCTCAGTCTGTGTTGCGCGATCGCTAGTTCCGATTTTATGCTATCCAATTTACTTGACAATAGCTATTCTGCGGAGAATGTCAATAAATTCCAGCTCGATCGACCGAAAACCCGCCGATTCTGCACAAAAACAGACTATCTCGCTCCTGAACCCAGGTACAAAACTCTGTTACTGACTCATCGCGCTTGATTCGGGCGAGCGCTTTTTTGTCTGACGGTTCCCATAACTCTCAAATTTTATTCTATGAAACGTAAATCTTGGCAACTGTTTGCTGTTTTTGGGCTGGTGGGACTGCTGCTGGCTGCGGTGGTGAGTTGCAGCAAACCGGCTGTTAATTCCCAGGCAAATAATACGCAGGAAATCGAGTTCTGGACTATGCAGCTTCAACCTCAGTTTACTGAGTATTTCAACAAGACGATCGCCGGTTTTGAAGCCCAAAATCCGGGGGTGAAGGTGCGTTGGGTGGACGTTCCTTGGTCGGCGATGGAAAGCAAGATTTTGGGGGCTGTTTCGGCGAAAACTGCGCCGGATGTGGTGAACCTAAATCCCGATTTTGCTTCGCTGTTGGCGGGACGCAATGCTTGGCTGGATTTGGATTCTCGGATTCCGCAGCAAGTTCGTGAGCTCTATCTCCCAAATATCTGGAAAGCTAGTGTACTCGACGGCAAGACTTTTGGCATTCCTTGGTATCTCACGACTGGGGTGACAATTTACAATACGGAGTTGTTAAAGAAGGCTGGAATTGCTAAGCCTCCTGCTACTTATGCCGAGTTGGCACAGGTTGCGAAGCAGGTGAAGGAGAAGACTGGTAAGTTTGCTTTTTTTGTGACTTTTGTGCCGGAAGATTCGGCGGAGGTTTTGCAATCTTTCGTGCAGATGGGTGTGCCTTTGGTTGACGCTAAAGGCAAGGCGGCTTTTAATACTGCTAAGGGCAAAGCTGTTTTTCAGTATTGGGTGGATTTGTACAAGGGCGGACTTTTGCCACAGGATGTTTTGGTGCAGGGACATCGTAGGGCGATCGAGCTTTATCAAGCTGGGGAAACTACTTTTTTAGCTTCCGGGCCTCAGTTTTTGAAGGCGATTTCTGAGAATGCGCCGAGTATTGGTGCTGTTTCGGCTGCTGCGCCTCAAATTACGGGGGAAACAGGCAAGAAGACTGTGGCGGTGATGAATTTGGTTGTGCCCCGCGACAGCAAGCGTCCTGATGATGCTGTCAAGTTTGCTTTGTACGTGACTAATTCTCAAAATCAGTTGGCTTTTGCTAAGGCTGCTAATGTTTTACCTTCTACGGTTGAGGCTTTGCAGGACGATTATTTTAAGACAGTTTCTGCTGATGCTCCTGCTGCCGATCGAGCTCGCGTTGTTAGTGCTTCTGGGTTGAGTTCCGCCGAGCTATTGATTCCGCCTTTGAAGGATGTTAAGAAGCTGCAAAAGGCGATTTATGACAATTTGCAGGCGGCAATGTTGGATGAAAAGTCGGTAGACCAAGCTGTTGCTGATGCGGCTAAGGCTTGGGATCAAAGGTAGTTTTTAATTGAAGCTGGGGCGGGATTTTTTTTGATCTCGCCCCTTGCTTTTTTGGGCTACTTGACGTATTATTAAATAATGGGAATCTGTGCCGCCATATATAAGCATATATAAGCTTTTAAGTTATTATCATAATTAAGTTCCCAGTCAGGATATTAGTCCTTAAAGATGAGGACTAATGTCCTGACTGCGAACTTAAAAATTGCTATAAGTCCTGTACCTATTAAAACAACTAAGGACAATGTTTGTTGCTCCGGGCGATCGCTCCTGCATATAAGTTACAATTAAAGTACGTAATAACTCCGACGCTTAAGTAGGAGACAAATATGCAAATTAAAAGCAACAATGCAATGGGAAAAGTTTTCGCCACTCTGACGATCGTTAATCGAGCCGACCAAATTCGGGCCGAAGATGGGACAATTTCACTAGACCAAATTCGCTCGATCACCCTCAAAAATGTATTGGTAGATACGGGAGCAACTACGTTGTGTCTGCCGCAAGATGCGATCGCCCAACTGGGACTTAAACTCCTGAAAGAAGTAGACGTAGCAACCGCAATGGGTATTGGCAAAGCTCGCATTTTCCGAGATGCTACCATATCGATGTTCGATCGCGAAGGAACCTTCGAGTGCTTGGAATTACCGGGAGGTAAAGATGCGCTTTTGGGCGTGATACCTTTAGAAGCATTGGGGTTAGAAATAGACTTGCAAAAACAAATTTTGAAGCCTTTGCCCATCAGCCCAACTGAAACGTATTTGACGATTTTGTAGGAAATTTATTTTTTGAGGCAATTGTCCTTGACAAAAGCGATCGCCCCCTCTCACAGACCCAATTTATTGATCCCGTGCGATCGCCTTTCTCAATGCAGCTTGATTGATGATTTGTAGGAATATAGCCTGAATTCCTCAAATATTCAGAAATTTGACTCGTGTTAAAATCAAAGCTCAGATCGGAATAGGATAAAATTCTTATGCCAGCAATGACACTCAAAGATTTAAACCAAGTTCAAACCCTGTTTTCCGAAGCGGGTTTAGATTACAAAATTGAACTAGAAGACGGGAGACTTTCAATTGTGGGGCCATCAGACATCGTATCCAGTGAAATCAGCAGTATTTTGATTCGCTTGCTGGGTAACTGGGTTTATCCCCGTCGCTTGGGGAGAGTCTTTGACTCCGCAGGCGGTTTCATCATGCCGGATACGAATGTGAAAGCACCGGATGTTTCTTTTGTGCGGGCCGCCCGCTTGCGCCAAAGTCCGCGTTATTTTGGAGAACTTGTCCCCGATTTGGTGGTTGAGATTAAATCTCAGGGCGATCGCATTAAGCTTATAGAAACCAAGGTTGGGAAGTTTATAGAATTGGGTGCGATCGTCGGAATTCTGATCGATCCTGATGAAGAAACAGTGACTATTTATCGCTCTACAGGTGAACCGACTGTTTTAGGAAATGGCGATATCTTAACAGTAGCAGAACTTTTTCCCGGTTGGGAATTGCCTGTTTCGGAATTGTGGCCTCCTATCTTTACTGAGGAAGAAACACAACTCTGATGCGTTTAAGCTTGGGATTGTTGTTGTTGCAGAAAATAGCCGACGAGATAAAGGGAACCGCAAAGGATTGTTAGGTTGTCACCTGTAACAGCAGCATCTAAAGCTGTTGTTAAGTCGGGGAAGGCTTGACAGAGAGTTAATTCGGGGCAGATAATTTGAGCGAGGGTGGCTAATTCTGCGGGGGATGATGAGTTTTGATCGGGTACGGGTACTAGGTAAAGTCGATCGCCCTTTTTGAGTAATGCTTTCAAAATATCCTCGCAGTCTTTAGTCGCAAGAATGCCGATTACCCAGTTAATCGGTGACGGGTGATTGTTCAGGCGATCGACATATTCACGCAGGGCGATAGCGGCGGCGGGGTTGTGCGCGCCGTCAATTAATATATTGCGGTTTTTCCAAGTTGTCTGCTGGAGTCTTCCGGGCCATTGGGTTTTGGCGATACCGTTTTCGATGGCGGTTGGGGAAATTTGCCATCCTTGCTGTTGGAGAGTTTGCAAAGTTGCGATCGCAATTGCTGAATTCATTAGTTGAATTTTTCCCAGCAGCGGCAATTGATATTTTATTTTAACCGCATTTTGATTTAACTGATATTCTGCGAATCCTTGTCCTAAATCTCTTGCTGGTTTTACCCAAGTTGCCGGACAGTCTAATTCTTGAATGCGTTTTTCTACTACTATTCTAGCTGATTCTGGCAATTCTCCGATCACGGCCGGACATTTTGCTTTGAGAATTCCCGCTTTTTCCCCAGCAATATCGGCGACGGTGGGGCCGAGTATTTGCCAGTGATCGAGACTGATAGAAGTGATGACGCTAGCGAGAGGTGTTTCGCAAACGTTTGTGGCGTCTAATCTACCGCCCAATCCAGTTTCTATCACTGCGATGTCTGTTTTTTGTTCAGCGAAATACAGCCAAGCTGCTGCGGTGATTATTTCAAATTGAGTGGGAGTTTCGGTGTTATTTTCGGTGGCGGCGACAACTCGTTCTAGACACTGTTGCAATTCTGTTGGGGAAATCGGTTTTTGGTTGATGCAAATTCTTTCTGTCCAATCGATTAAGTGCGGGGATGTGTAGCGTCCAACTCGATAGCCTGCTTCTGTTAGTACGGAAGAGAGATAAGCGCAAACGGAACCTTTGCCGTTGGTGCCGGCAATGTGGATAATGGGTACTTGTTGGTGTGGATTGTCTAGTTTTTGGAGAATTTGGTGAATTCTTTCTAGGCCGAGGTGGACGCCGAAGTGTTGGTAGGATTGGAGGATGGATTCTGCATTCATTGAGGATGATAAGTTCTGTTTGTGTGTGAATTAGATTTTTTTTTATTAACCGCAGAGGGCGCAGAGGGCGCAGAGTGAGAGAAGAAAGAGATAGATATCTAAGAAAAGAGAGGTTTATAATTGATTTATTGTATTTATTGTGGGTGAAAAAAGGTGGCTTTGGATATTATTTCTCTGTTTTCTGGTTGTGGGGGGTTGGATTTGGGTTTTCGCTTGGCTGGCTTTAATGTGGTTTGGGCGAATGAATATGATAAGTCTATTTGGGATACATATAATTTCAATCATCCTGAAACTATTTTAGATCGCAGAGATATCAGAAAAATCAAATCTGATGAAATTCCCAACTGTATTGGGATAATCGGTGGCCCTCCTTGTCAAAGTTGGAGTGCGGCGGGCGCTAAACGGGGGATTGATGACAGTCGGGGTCAACTTTTCTGGGAGTATATCAGAATTGTGCGGGACAAGCAGCCTTTGTTTTTTTTAGCTGAGAATGTTAGCGGTATCTTGGCTCCCAGAAACAAGGATGCTTTCACTTATATATTATCGCAGTTTGAGGACATCGGATATCGGGTTTCGTACAAGTTGTTAAATGCTAGAAATTTTGGGGTTCCGCAAGATAGGCAAAGGGTGATTGTTGTTGGCTATCGGGAAACTCTGGGTTTTAGTTTTCAGTTTCCCGAACCTGGAACCGATGTTTTGACGCTGAAAGATGCGATTTTTGATTTGCAGGCCGCGCCACTGTCAGTTAAGGCTAAATTAGATAATTATCACGATTCTGTCCCAAATCACGAATGTGCGGATTTGGGGTTTTCGAGCATTTATATGTCGCGCAATCGAGTTAGAAGTTGGTCAGAACCTTCTTTTACAATTCAGGCAAGCGGCAGACACGCGCCTCTGCATCCTCAAGCTAGTAAAATGATTTTGGTTGGCAAAGACAAACGCATTTTTGACCCCAATTCGCCTCTGCCTTACCGTCGGCTTTCTGTGCGAGAGTGCGCGAGAGTTCAGACTTTCCCGGATGAGTTTATTTTTAAGTACAAGTATATTGCTGATGGATACAAAATGGTCGGCAATGCTGTTCCTGTGAATTTGGCGAGGATGTTGGCGAATAAAATATTTGCGGATATTTCGCACTTGTAGCATGGAAAGTTTTGTAGGGGCGGGTTCGCCGAAATATTTGATAATTACCGACAAATTATATAAACCCGCCCCGTCTATACTAGCGGACATGATATTACAAATCATCTAAAGTAAAATTGCGGGGATTTTTGAGGGTAAAGGTTTGATTTTCTTTGATTAAATCTCCCGTACAGAGGAAAGGCAAGCGTTCTTGATAAGCTTTGATTGCGAGGATGTAATCTTTGTCTGCAAGTGAGGTTTGAATTTTCCGCAGTTTGTCGGCAATGACACCTAACAATGTAATTTCGCCGCTTAATTTGTCGGCATTGGGAGTTTGAATTTGCATCACGACTCCCTGAATGGTTGTATTGGGAATTCCGGTAATTAAGTCGGCTAAAATTTCTATTTGAGAGCGATTCTCGATGAGCTCCAATGTCTCTAGCATCAAGTTCATTGACACGGGAAAGTCGGGAAGCTTGCAATTTAAAGGTAGAACTATTTGAGGAGTTTCTGGGTTGAGATTGCCGCTTGTCCAAATAATAGCCCGATCGCCTATTTTTTGCGCTTGTTTCCAACCTTGGGATTCTAAGTAGTAGCTGATTCGATCCGGTTCGAGATTTTTGAGCAATTCAATATCTTTAATTGTGACATTCATATTTGTCTCCCGGTTGCAATCCGCTGCATGATAGTTGTCAGACTCTGGGCCGAAAATATATTTGTTCTGGGTATTGAAATAGTGATGGTTTCTTGATTGTCAGTAGGTGCTGCACCTTCTAATGATATCCAATAAGCGCCGCGTTTTAAACAGAGTTCCGCTTCTGTCTGTTGCAGCCAGTCGCTGGGGCGATCGGGAACTGTCACCACAATTATAATTCTAGGAGGGTAGGCATTGTTGGCGCTCAATTCTTGGTAGTTTTTAATGTTCAGGGGATAGCGAAGGCTATTTTCATTCAAAATATCTCTTGATGTACATTTGACTTGAAGATAAAGAATGGGAAAGTTTGGTAAACCTGATGCTGCTATTCCCGTGATAATTAGGTCTACACCCAGTTGGTCTAGAGGAGTAGTTGTTCGCTGGCAGATGCACCCGGCTGCTGAAGCCACGGCGTAAATGTAAGCATAGCTGAATTCTTCTTTTTGGGTGTTGATATCCATTAAAATGCTACTGCAATTTTGTTGCCATAAAGTAATGATATAACACCAAATCGGGTTATAAAACCCTGTTATGTAAAGTTACGGTGCGTGACTCAAGATGCCTTCCACACAAGCCCAAATCTATTCACAGTCACGCACCATACATCGCTTTGAAAGCAGATTAACCATCGCCCTAGCCGTAAATTCGATCGAGCTTCAAGAAGGTTTGTAACAGCACGTTTGCTCCCTGAGTGCACTGTTCTGGGGATGTATATTCGTCTTCTGCATGGCTGATGCCGCCGCGAGAAGCCACGAAAATCATCCCCATATCCGCAAACCGTCCGATTTCTTGGGCGTCGTGTCCGGCGCGGCTGATTAAATGCGTGCAACTCAAGCTTAATTCCTGGCAAACTTCGGCAATCGCATTTTGAATCTTTGCTGCTGCTAGAGTCGGCAATACGTGCAGCATTTCGGTGATTTTAACTTCGGTTTTGGTGGCAGAAGAAATAGCTGCAAACTCTTGTTTCATTTTAACTAACAATTCTTCCAAATGAGTTTGAGATATATCGCGCAAGTCGATTTTAAAATCGACTTTTCCCGGTACAATATTTGTAGCATTTGGCGACACGTTTAAGTAACCTACCGTTGCTACTTGTTCGCCCGGTGTTTCTACTCCCAACTTGTTGACTGCTAGCACCATTTGTGCGGCGGCTACTAACGCATCTTTGCGAACGCGCATCGGCGTCGAACCGGCATGATTCGGGCGGCCAGTTACCGTCACTGCATAGCGGTACTGTCCGACAATGCCTTGAACTATGCCGATTTCATCGCCGGTACTTTCCAAAACGCCTCCTTGTTCGACGTGGAGTTCTACAAATGCTGCTATTTCTTGGGGATGGCGTTTTGCTTGTGCAATTTTTGACCAATCTCCGCCAATTTGTGCTAAACAAGTTTCAATGGAAGTACCGTCGCTGCGTCGGTAATATGCCGCATCGCTGACTGTATTTCCGGCCATCGCTTTGCAGCCGATAACGGTGTTTTCTTCGTCGGTAAATACGATCGTCTCGATCGGATGTTCCAAGCATAGGTTATTTTCGTGCAGTACCCGCACCACTTCAATTCCCGCCAAAACTCCCAAAACTCCGTCGTAATGGCCGCCCACGGCCACGGTATCGATGTGAGAACCTGTGGCTAGGGCCGCACACTCGCGCTTTCCGGGATACCGCCCGATCATGTTTCCCGCCGCATCAATGCGAACCGTCATCCCTGCTTCTACCATCCAAGATTCCACGAGTTGGCGGGCCAGCAAATCTGCTTTGGTAAATGCTACCCGACTCACGCCTCCTCCTGGTAGTTTGCCGATTTGGGCGAGTTGGGCGATGCTGCGGTTGAGGCGCGGGCCGTTGACTGCAAGTGTTAATGTAAGTGTCATTTAAAGTTCTTTTATTGATTGATGTAACTAATTGCTGTATACTGCATTCAATAGCATTTAAATCGGCGACATAATGTAGCCTTGTTTACAAAAGTCGAGCGGTTTGACAGTGTCAGGAATAAGGTGCTCTTCGGCATTGGTGTCAACTTAATGTCAAAGGTAATACGAGTCTACCGTCTGAGTTTACAGTCTTCCCGATCCCCCCTAGCCCCCTTCTCAAGGGGGGGACAAGAGAATTCTTTCGTCCCCCTTCTTTCCCCCCTTGGGGTAGGGGGGGGGTGGGGGATGAGCGGGGGATCGAGACTTCGATAAAAACGAGATATACAGAGAATTTTAGTCTTAAGTTGACACCAATGGCTCTTGGGCGCACCCTACAAAGTGAGTTTGTGCATCAGTCTTAAGTAGGAAAAAACACAATTTTTTATCGGGTGTATGTGATGAATCAAACAGCAATTGCAGTCAAACGAGTTTTCATTTGCGGTTCTGCCCTACGGGGTCAGCCGGACAACAGCAACCTCGGAGATGCGAAGTTTATTAGAGAAGCAAAAACTCGCCCGATTTACCGCTTGCATTCGGCAGAAAATGGCTGGCATCCTGCTATTTATGAAGTGGCGGCAGACGGTGTATCAATTCCGGGGGAAGTGTACGAATTAACTCAAGAGCAATTTGAACAGCTTGCAGGGGGGGAACCGCCGCATATGTATCCGTCGGATGTGGTTTTGGATGATGGAGAAGTGTTGACGGCTTTCTTGTACCCGCAGGAGTTGGTTCAGAAGTATGAATGGGAAGATATTTCCGATCGAGGTGGGTGGGCCGCTTATAAAGCCAGTACAGGGCAAAATTAATCCTTTCCGCTGGCTTGTTTGGGCGGGCGAGACGCCCACCCCACAAAAAAATTCATTTCTTGTGGAACAGGCCGGAAAGCCTGTTTGTTTGGGCGGGCGAGACGCCCACCCCACAAAAAAATTCATTTCTTGTGGAACAGGCCGGAAAGCCTGTTCTTGAAAATGCTACGGCTTGTGATGTTCGTGCCAGTGTCGGGCAATATCGATGCGGCGACATACCCACACCTTTTCGTGCTGCTGCACGTAATCCAAAAAACGCCCCAAAGCCGCCGCCCGCCCGGGCCTCCCCGCCAAACGGCAGTGCAGCCCCACACTCATCATCTTGGGCGCTGTCTCGCCCTCGGAGTAGAGTAAGTCGAAGGCATCCCGCAGGTAAGCAAAAAACTGATCGCCGGAATTAAACCCCTGACTTGTGGCAAACCTCATATCGTTGTTGTCGAGGGTATAGGGAATTACCAAGTGGGGCCTGTTGCACTCGTACACCCAGTAAGGCAAATCATCCGCGTAGCTGTCGGCATCGTAGAGAAAGCCGCCTTCCTCCACTACTAGCTTGCGAGTATGGGGGCTCGTGCGCCCGGTATACCAGCCGAGGGGACGGCTGCCGGTAACTTGCGTGTGAATGTCGATCGCCCTTTGCAAGTGCTCCCGTTCCGCTTCTTCTCCAAAATACTTATAATCGATCCAGCGGTAGCCGTGGCTGGCAATTTCCCAATCCGCTTCTAACATCGCTGCTACTGCTTCTGGATGCCTTTCTAAGGCCATCGCTACCCCGTACACTGTGACCGGTATTCCCCTGGAAACAAACATCCGGTGCAGCCGCCAAAAACCGGCTCTACTGCCGTATTCGTAACAGGATTCCATGTTCATGTGGCGCAGTCCCGATAGGGGGACGGCCCCGACAATTTCTGAGAGAAATGTTTCGGAAGACGCATCTCCGTGCAGGATGCAGGTTTCTCCGCCTTCTTCGTAATTAATTACAAATTGTACGGCTACGCGCGATCGATTTGGCCATTTAGGATCGGGGGGATTTTGCCCGTAACCGATTAATTCTCGCGGATAATTTGCTGGCATAAGTAGAAGGAAGTTCGGCAACGGATTCGCTCGACGGATTTAACGGATGTAACGGAGATCGGGAATCAGGAAGAGGGAAAATGCAATAATTGACGTTTTTGCTGTGGCGATCGGGAAAGGTGATTTTTTTTAATTGTACGATCGCACTTATTTTAACTTATAGCAGATTCCACGTTTATGAAGAACACCCAGATCGATCTCTCCCCGCCGTAGGGACACGGTACTGCCGTGTCCCTACTTCATAAACCTGGCAGATGCTGTATCTATCTTGCCGTGTTCCTGTTCTATTTCCTGAATTTCTTTAATTACCCGCGCTTTGCTGGCGATTAAATGTTCTTTAATTGCTCGCTCTGCGGCGGCTGCATTTTGTTCGATTACAGCTTGATAAATGCGGCGGTGTTCGCTGCGGATTTCCAATACTCCCGGATTGTATTCCATTGTGCGCAGCCGCACTAATATCATTTTGTCAAACACCTGATCTAACAGAGTTACCAACCAAGAATTAGCGGAACTTTGCGCTAGCAAGCGGTGAAATTGGTAATCTGCGTACAGCAATTGATAGTTTGTCAGTTCGCCCGATCGCGCGGGCGTGTTATTTTCTGCTTGAGTGACGATCGATTCTAGTTGTTTTAATTGAGTCGGTGTCGCATTTTGACTCGCCCCGGCGGCCGATAATTGTTCCAAAGCGATGCGACAATCGTAAAGATCCGCCGCATCGGCGATCGACAGCGTAGCGACGCGCAATCCGTGATGCGGATCTGCCGTCACTAAATTCTCTCGCTGCAGTTGGCACAAAGCTTCTCTCACCGGAGTTCGGCTGACGTTTAGCATTTGGGCCAGTTGTGTTTCGATCAGGCGTTCTCCCCCTGCTAATTCCCCCGACAGGATAGCAGTTCGGAGAGCTTGGTAAGTTTGTTCGTGGAGGGATTGAGTGCGGCGAATCGCGCGAAATGACAAAGCCAAAATCAGTTATCCTTCTGTTTAAAATAGAGTTAGTTTAGTTTTGTTAAAACTTGTTGATTCAGCCTTATCTCTCAGATTTTTATGTTAGATAATCAGGAGGTTTTGGCTGACTCATTATTAATGATACAGCACATTGACGCTGATGTAGCAGGTAGGTATAGATTGCAGGTGATATTTTTGGGGACGCGCGGCTTTGGCCGCAGGTGTCAACAACCACGCGCTTGGACGCAGTACGGCAGGGGTTTAAACAAGAGCCTGATAGAAGACATTCGGTTTTAAATGAGTAATGTTAATAGAGGGCTATTTGTGGGGTGGGGGCGGGTTTATTTTACCTGTTTGTACTATTTAAGGCTATTGGTGAACCCGCCCCTACAGGTCATGGGAATGGTGCAATATTTCGGTTAAGATTTACCCAATAACACCACGATCGTCAATCCTGTAGGGGCGGGTTCACCTACAGTTTTAAATGGCGCAGACAATCTAAATAAACCCGCCCCCACCCCTTGGTTAAAAGCTAAACTGAGTGCGGAGATTTCCCACAAATACAGTCGGGTTGCCATCAAAGTTGTTGGCATTAAAGATAGCATAAAATGCCGGGACGATCGCAATATTATTAGTAAGCGGGTAGTAGTACGAACCCTCTACCTCGTACTGAGTTCCTCCATTTCCCCCGCCGGAGAGCAAAAATCTGCGGCCCGATATGTAATCGTGGGGAATCACAAATGAAAGCACGCCCAGCGCCCCCTTTTTTCCCAAATCGGGAAATCCCATGCCGACTTGCAAAGACTGTACCTTAATATCTCCGCCAGAGCGATCGCGATTTACCGGATTTACCTCAAGTTGTCCGTAGGAATAGCGCCCGAACAAACCGAAATTCCGGCTCAGCAACCAATCAAAATTGACCACAAAAGTATCGGCGCCGGAGTCTCTAACTCTGCCCCCGAAACCGTCATCTGCATAGCCGTAAGGCAGCGGTTCGCCCACTGCGCCGCCGATGAATCCGTTATAAGGTTTGAGGCTCGATCGCGCGTAAAGCAGCCGCAGATTGAAAGAGTTGCTGGGGGCGTATTCCAACTGCGCTGTCATCGTGTTTGTACTGTTGAACAAACCATCGCTGGGATTGCTAGCCGTATTGAATACCGCAGGATTCAAAAATTCGGTATTTTCAGCCATATAAGCAGCCGTAAACCTGAGCGGTTTGGCAACTTGCCAAGTGACAGCAGCGCCCGATCCGCGATCGACTGCATTTAACAGCGTACTTCCGTTCGAGTTAAAACTCGTGGCTCCCCTCAGAAAGAACGTGAAGCGATTGCCGTCAAAATACCGATAATAATTCAATCGCGGCCCGATGGAAACTTGCACTTTATCTCCCACCGGAAACGTGTAAGACATCTCGCGAATTCCCACAGTATTAGCCGTGGGTACGCCAGTTTGATCTAAAAACGGCGTTCCCCAAGTGTTGTAAAAACCCGCCGATACCAGTTCGTTTGCGGGTGAGTTGCCGTTGCCGACAACTAACTGAGTCACCAGCGAATCTTTGCCTGTAAACGAAGTATTAAGCGTCAAGAAAGCGTAGGAGCTAAAAGTAGTTTCTGGTTGCCCCCGCTCAACGCGAGTCGGTCGGTTGTTGGCATCGCGAGTTGGGGGAGCAAAGGGGCTGTTTGGGGCGGTGCGGCTGCGTTCTGCGGTGATATCGCCTGTGGGAAATGCTGATGTCAGGTTGAACCAAACCGTAGCATTCAGTTTCGTTGTGGTCGAAAATTGATTCGATTCTAGCTCCGCCGTGCGGGCTTCTAATACATCGATTCTACCGCGCAGCGTTGCTAGTTCTGCCGCAAATTCTTCTTGCAGTTTTTGGAGTTTTTGTAAATCTTCTTTTTTGACTAAATTCGAGGTTCCTGCTGTTACCAACTCCGCAACTTTATCGAGACACGCATTCAAACCGGCGGCGAATTCGTAGCGTGTCATGGCTCGATTTCCGCGATAGGTGCCGTCGGGATATCCTGCTATGCAGCCGTAGCGCTCAACTAAGGATTGCAGTGCTTGAAATGCCCAATCTGTAGGCTTGACATCGCTGAGTTGGGAAACTGAGGTGACTTGCTCTATTTCGGCAGCATCGTTTATTTCCAGGCTGTCTGTTTGTTGGATGTCGGCGATAGTTGCCGGCTCTTCCGGCGTTTGAATAGACTCGGCTAATATGCTCGATTCGCTGGATGCTTGGGCTGCTGTTTCTGTCTGCTTTATTTCGCTATTTTGAGGAATTTCGGCAATTTGTTCGCTGTCGGTCGCGACGGAAATATTCTCAGCTTGCGCCACTTTTTCGACTTCGATATCAGCGGTTGTTTCTGGTTTTTCCGCAGAATTTATCTGTGTGTCAATTGGTGCGACAGGCAATTCTGCTACAGGTAATTCTGCTGTCGGGGCTGTTGCTTCCTCGCTTTCTGAAACGGAAGTTTCCGCCGCATAAATTCCAGGAGAATGCAGCAGATTAATACAAAAAAAGGCTGGCGTTGCTGTCAGCACAATTTGGAAAAACAAAAATTTAGACATTATCCTCACACCGTAATTTTTTAGTCCATGCAGGCGGACTTTGTTTGACAAGGAGCGGTTTTAACCGAACAATCTCGGACAACGGCAAAATACATCAGATACGACATTTATGAAGTAAACCCCACATCGTTAGCTCTCTGTAGGGACACTTCAAGATCCCTTCTTCGTGTCAACTTAACGTCAAACCCAGTCAGAGACTGCTGTTTGACTATTAAATCTAGATCCCCTCTAGGGCGTGTTTTCAAACTCTAAGATCCCCCCCAGCCCCCCTTAAAAAGGGGGGAGCAAGAGTTTTAAAGTCCCCCTTAAGAAGGGGGATTTAGGGGGATCTGGACTGGGTAAAAACGAGATTGAGCAAGGGTTTTAGGGTTAACTTGTCACCAATGAGCTGAGCCTAAGTCCCTACATTTCATCAACCTGGAATACGCTGTATTCGCTCTTTTAAGTCAGCGGTTTGCGATCGGCCGCAGCAGGTAAAGCCCGCTCTTCTTTCGGAGGCAAAAAGCTCTCATCAACTATCTTATTAACTGGGGGAGCTTCAATCTGTAAGACTTCTGCTACTTGTTTTGCTGTCGCTTCCAGACGAGCTGGATCGACTCCGCCCAAGCCAACTTTTTCAACTTCGGGAGTGATGTACAGCCTTTCTAAAGCAATTTGCAGGCGCCGCTTTTCCGCATTTTTGTCCATCAAGCTGTCTCCAGCTTTTACCACCGATTCCAATCCGGCTGTCGGATCTTTTAAGGTATCTTGGAGTCCTTTAAAATACGCTCTCAAAAATCCTTTTACTACTTCGGGATTCTGGTCTAAAAAGGCTTTTTTAACCACGATCGCATTTCCGTACAAATCTAAGCCGTTCTCGGTGTAGTAAAATACATTCATATCTTCCGGCTTTTTGCCTGCTTTTTCTAGCGCAGGGACGATCGTGGTTGCAAAACCGCTTACCGCATCGACATCGCCCTTGATTAATAAGGTTTCGCGCAGCTTCGGTTCCATTGTAATCCACTCTACCGAATCGGCTTGCACTCCGGTTTTTTGGGCGAATACCGGCCACAATTTGCGCGGTGCATCTCCTGCGGGAGCTCCTAGCTTTTTGCCGACTAATCCTTTCGGATCTGCTATGTTGCTCGACTTGAGGGTGACAATTGAAAATGCCGATCGATTGTAAGGTACTGCAACTGCTACTACTGGATCGTTGGGATTTTTGGCGTTGAACTCCATCATCGAGTAAATATCGCCAAATCCAATCTCGAATTGGCCTGCTGCTACTTTAGTAATTGTATCAGAGGAACCGTAGCCCCGCTCGATTTTGACATCCAATCCTTCGGCTGGGAAATAGCCTTTGTCGATCGCCATTGTCAGCGGTGCGTTGTCGCCTTGCAGCAGCCAAGATGGATTGACTTTGATGGTGCGTTTCTGTGCGGTGTCGGCGGCTGTTGCTGTTGCAGTTGCTCCCCCTGATGCAGGGGTAGTTGCGGCATTCGGCTGCTGGGATTGGCAGCTACTCAGAATTAGTAGCGCTGCGATCGGCATTAGGGATAGCGATCGTCCTAACCACGTATTTTTCATGAAAAAAAACCTTGCTATTTGGACAACAAACCGAAGGAAAAACCTATCTAGCGCACCAAAGGATCTCGCCCATCTCTGCGGATTTCGCCTCAAAGTTAAGCAGCGATCGGGTTTCTTGTATACGGTATGCTCAAATTAATTGGCTGACTGTATACAGAAACACAGTTTTTAGTTTTTTGTCAAACCACAATCAAATAGACAAGTTGATATTTGCCCTAACTGTAATGTTGCGCTCGCTTACCCGATCGCTCGTCCAAAAGTTTGTATTTTCGGATACAGCAAAATTTCCAAATATCAAGAATAAATAGATATATAAATTTGGAAACCATTTGTGTATACAGGATACGGCGGAGTTTATACTAAAGAAAGGAGTTAGACTAACTGTGGTACAGCCTAAAATGCTAACAAATGCGATCGAAACGCAAGAACCGACTCTGTTGGAATTCGATCGAGTGGGTTTAGAGTATCGAGTTGACGGCCAACCGAGGCGAATTATTGACGAAATTTCGCTGTCGATCGCCCAAGGAGAATTTGTGTCCTTTGTGGGGCCCAGCGGCTGCGGTAAAACTTCGATTTTGAGGATGGTTTCCGGGCTGTCTCCAGCGCCGATCGGCGAAATTCGGATTCGCGACAAAAAGATTGCCAAACCGCTTAAAAATGTCGGCATTGCCTTTCAAAATCCCGTGCTTTTGCCTTGGCGAAATACCCTCGACAACGTACTGCTGCCGCTGGAAGTAGTGCAGCCTTACAAGCGAGAATTTAAAGATCCGAAGCGCCGGGAAATGTTCGTGCGCCAAGCCCAAGAATTGTTAGCTACCGTCGGATTGCAAGACTTTCAAAAACAGTTTCCCTGGCAACTTTCGGGAGGAATGCGGCAGAGGGCTTCCCTGTGTCGGGGGTTAATTCACCAACCGGAAATACTGCTATTAGACGAACCTTTTGGGGCGTTAGATGCTTTCACCCGCGAGGAAATGTGGGTGATGCTGCAAGAGTTGTGGATGCGGGTGAAGTGCGTTTGCATCCTGATCACTCACGATTTGCGCGAGGCAGTTTTCTTATCGGATACTGTTTATGTAATGGGCCCGCGCCCGAGTTCGATCGTCTATAAAGTCAAAGTCAACCTGCCGCGTCCCACTAATCTAGATATGATCCTGTCGGATGACTTCAACCACATCGTAGCAGAACTGCGCCGCCACATTCACCGCAATTAAAAAACGAGAAAGCAATGGATAAGTTAGAGAAATTTGCTCGCTCACAAACAGCAAGCATTGTGATGCCAATTGCTGCTACAATCTTGCTGTTCGTGCTGTGGGAAATTCTGGTATTGCTATTAAAAATTCCCCCTTACAACTTGCCCGCACCTTCTGCAATTCTCGCCGCCACTTTAACTCAAAGCAAAGCACTGATCGAAAACTCGGGACAAACTTTGTTTACAACTTTAGCGGGTTTTTGCATAGCCATTGTAGCTGGCATAGTGCTGGGGTTTCTGATCGGGTATTCGCGGATTGCCTATGTAGTTCTGTACCCGCTATTAGTTGGGTTCAATACTGTACCGAAAGTCGCGTTAGTGCCACTGTTTGCGCTGTGGTTTGGCATCGGTACGGTGCCGGCAATTCTGACTGCTTTTTTACTGGCATTTTTCCCAATCGCAGTTAACGTAGCTTTGGGATTGGATACAGTTGAACCCGAGATGAAAGATGTAATGCGAGCGCTCGGTGCATCGCAAATTGAAATCTTCCAAAAAGTCGGGTTCCCCCACACCTTACCCTACGTTTTTGCATCCCTAAAAGTAGCAATTTCCCTCGCCTTTGTCGGTGCTGTAATTTCGGAAACAGTAGCATCCAACAAAGGCCTCGGCTACTTAATTGTCACCGCGAGTTCTAACTTTGACGTGCCTTTAGGTTTTGCAGGATTGATGGTTTTGGCTGTGATGGGAACCGTACTTTACGGCTTGTTTGCTGCTGCTGAGAAATACCTGATTTACTGGGCGCGCTGATGGGATGGATTCAACCAAACCCACTGCCGGAAATTGGGGTGCAAGTGGCCTAAAGGTTCTTCGTGCCCAGGCTGTTTGATGTCTTCTACAGGTACTGGCGCGGGGGATTTTTTGGTTAGTTGGCGATTGAAGAATGTCATAACTTTGCCTCCAAGATTGTTGTTTTTCTGGGAGGCACATGGAAACCTGTCACCATACCAGCTTTATTTGGTATGTCCGAATCTTTTTCTGTGCCTTATGATACTATTATAGAACTTTTTCGGCGGGAAGTATCCCCCGATCGGGTGATATTGACTTAGGCATGGGGCAAAGATTGAATTTTCTTGTGGGGTGGGCATCCTGCCCGCCACTCAGCAACAGGCAAGATATTTGTTCCACAGCAACAGGCATCTTGCCTGTTCCACAGCAACAGGCATCTTGCCTGTTCCACAGCAACAGGCATCTTGCCTGTTCCACAGCAACAGGCAAGATATTTGTTCCACAGCAACAGGCAAGATGCCTGTTCCACAGCAACAGGCAAGATGCCTGTTCCACAGCAACAGGCAAGATGCCTGTTCCACAGCAACAGGCAAGATGC
>NZ_JAUBOX010000098.1:0-2643 GCF_036700445.1 Microcoleus sp. T3_B1 | reverse complement strand
CTGTTCCACAGCAACAGGCATCTTGCTTGTGAAGCAAAGATTGAATTTTCTTGTGGGGTGGGCATCCTGCCCGCCCGATTAATTTTGAATTGCCGACTCCAGGCGAAAGCGGGCTATTTCGCAAATTTCAGCTACAGCCTGCTGCATTTCAGTTTCCTGGGAGTTGTCGAGGCGCTGTTTAAATGCTTCGAGAATGCTGGTTTTAGTGTGTTTTTTCACGGCCGCAATGAAGGGGAAATCAAACTTTTGGCGGTACGATCGATTCAGGAATTGAAAGCGATCGAACTCTTCAACAGAAAGTTTATCCAAACCGGCACCGGCTTGTTCGCTAACGGATGCTTCCGCCATTTTTGCTTTGCTTCCTAAATCCGGGTGGGCTTGAATTAAAGCTAATTTTTCGGCTTCAGTCATGGCGCTGACAACTGTTACCATTTTGGCGTGCAAGTCGGCTGTGGATGCGAAAGGGCGATCGTCCCAAGTGCGGCGGGCGATCGCGGGGGTGTGTTCAAAAATCGCGCCGAGGGCTTGTGTAAATTCTTCGGAGCTCATTTGGTTGAGTTGAACTAAAGAGTATGGCATTTTGAATCGGTTGATTAAGTTTAATTAGCTTTGTTTTACTTTTTAGTTTGATTGAACCGCTTTCGTCGCGTTCTGCGAAGCAGTTCCCGAAGGGTAGGGCACGAAGGAAGAAGAGGGAAGAAGAGGGAAGAAGTAAATAATCTTCTACTGGTGAAGTTGTATTGTGTGCGGTTGATTGACCGTGATTCCTGTAGGGGCGGGTTCACCAACCATAGTCGCCAAAAACCGACAATCTCAAAAACCCGCCCCGGCAATTGTATTATGGGCGATCGATCTGATTGCTAATGACTGATGACTACTGACTACTGACTGATGATTAATGACTGCTGACTTGAGTTTGTTCGACTTCGCCGTGGGCTTTTAGGAGTGCAGCAATTTTGCGGCGGATGATGATTCCCGGTTTATCTGTCAGCATATGCTGTTCTTGGGTGATGTCGAGGGGTACGTCCCAATCGGTGGTTTCTAAAATGCGTTTGTCTTCTAATGTAACGGCGCGATCGAAGGCAATAATATCGCTGGTTTTAGCATCGGCTTCGGTATCGTTGCGGAGGCAAAATTGCACCATTTGAGATGCGGAATCGTTAATCGGAGTCATGGTATTGACGATGATGTGAACGAGTCCGTTTGGGTAAACAATCCGCAGTTTGACGGTAAAGGGCATAAACCAAATTCCGTCGATCGTCCGCACGGTTTCTTGTTGCTCGATTTTTAAGTTTTGCTGTTGCTGTGCGGGATTTGCTACGCCTAAAATGCTGCGGTAGTGCAGTTCCCATTCTGTTTCTTCAAATTCCATTACATCCGGGGCGAGATGTGCTTCGCTACCGAAAGTTGCGGTATGTACAAAAGACGGATGCGCCATATCTAATTCATTTTCCATTACTCGCAATCCCGCACAATTCCAGCGTTCGTAAAATTCGTGAATTTGGCGGTAATTCGAGTCTGCAGCTTCGGGAATATCGGGAATTTCTGCCAGCGGTTCTCCCAGACAAACCCAAACGTATCCGTAGCGATCGCGCGTGCGGTAAGCTTTTACTTTATAATTTGCAGAAATTGCGCCGTTTTGCTGCTGCGGAACGCTGACGCAGGTTCCAGATGAGTTGAATGTCCAGCCGTGGTAAGCGCAGCAAATGTTGCCGCCGACAATTTTGCCGATCGACAGTTTAGCCGTGCGGTGACAGCAGCGGTCTTCAACTGCGGCGGGTTTACCTTCGGAATCCAACCACAAAACGATTGATTCTCCTAATAGTTCAAGCGCTTTTGGTTCGCCGGACAATTCGGATGTAGGAATCACTGGATACCAGAATCGTTTTAAAATAGGTTGCTTCGTAACTAACATAATCCCTCCTATTATAAATAATAACTAAATCCTTCTTCCTTCTATCTGATATCTTGCACCATTCTCAGTAAGGTTTTTATGGGCGGACTCTCCTGCCCAACCCCTACTCCCCACAAGAAATTTATTCTTTGTGGAACAGGCTTTCCGGCCTGTTCTTGAGGTGCTTTCACCCACAAGAAATTTATTCTTTATGGAACAGGCTTTCCGGCCTGTTCTTGAGGTGCAAGATGTGAACGTTATTCAACTACCGCGATAGGTACTGTAAGACCACGGCGAAACTAGCAAAGGTACGTGATAATGCGCGCTTGAATCTGCGATGCCGAACTGAATCGGAACGCTGTTTAAAAACGGCGGTTCTGGCAAATTTTCGGCAGACTGCGCGAAGTATTCGCCCACAGAAAAGACTAATTCGTAAACTCCCGGTTTGAGTTCGCTTTCGGATAGTAAAGGATCTGTGGTGCGGCCGTCAGCATTAGTTGTTACAGTTTTCAGCAGCGTTTTTGCGCCGGAGTTTGGGTCAATTGAATGCAGGGCGATCGGCATATTTGCAGCCGGACAGCCGCGGGCTGTATCGAGAACGTGAGTAGTAAGTTTTCCTGACATTTTTTATTCAAGAAGGAAGAAGGAAGAAGGAAGAGGGATGATATCATGTCCGGTGTGCGATTCGTTTAACCTAAATGGGTAGGTTCTCCTATCCAGGGACGGTTAGCCTAACTCTCAACGGAGTT
>NZ_JAUBOX010000097.1:0-24344 GCF_036700445.1 Microcoleus sp. T3_B1 | reverse complement strand
ACTCCAACGCCAACTCCGACTCCAACGCCAACTCCGACTCCAACGCCAACTCCGACTCCAACGCCAACTCCGACTCCAACGCCAACTCCGACTCCAACGCCAACTCCGACTCCAACGCCAACTCCGACTCCAACGCCAACTCCGACTCCAACGCCAACTCCGACTCCGACAACAACTCCAACTCCGACAACAACTCCAACTCCAACGCCAACTTCAGGTACTCCCGCTGTCATTTTCCTTGAACCACTTGGCAGTACCGACGTACTCGAAAGCTTGGGCAACGATATATACAAAGTGCGACTAAATACTCAGCCAACTGCTAATGTCACCGTCGCTATTACCCCTGAAAGCCAAGTTACTGTCAGCCTACCTGCCCTTACTTTTACTCCCGCCAATTGGAATGTCGCTCAAACGGTAACGGTGACTGCGGTTGACGATGCGGTTGTTGAGGGCGATCGTGTCAGCCCAATTAGCCACGCCACTACCAGCACTGACACATTGTATAATAATCTCGTCGCCCCTCTCACAGTCAATATCAGCGATAACGATAACTTAGGCGATGTCACAACCTTGTTGAAAAAGTCAGTAATCGGTTTGACAGATAAGGACGATCGCCTCACAGGATCGGCATTAAACGACATTATCCACGCACGCCCCGGCAATGACTATCTTCATGGCAAAGCAGGAGATGACTTGCTTTACGGACAAAAAGGGGATGACGGCATCAGGGGCGGTGATGGCAATGACATTATTTTTGGCGGCCAAGGGATTGATTTTATTCAGGGTGACGGCGGTACTGACTTGATTTACTCAGGTAAGGGAAACGATCGCATTTACGGAGGCGATGGCGACGATATATTGTTTGGCGACGCGGGCAATGACTACTTATTTGGAGAAATTGGTGCCGACACTCTCACAGGCGGATTGGGTTTTGATGTGTTTGCGATCGCGATCGATACTGGTGGAACAGACTTAGCCGCCGCCGATGTGATTAATGATTTCACCCTAAATCAAGACAAAATTGATTTAATTGGCCCCCTTGCTTTTAGCCAGTTAAATATTTATCAAGGAATCGGCGCTTTTGTTAGCGATACTATAATTCAGTATCAGGTAACAGGAGAATATTTAGCTGTCTTGAAAGGAGTCACTGCCAGCAGTATAGTTCAGGCAGTAACTGTTTAGACTTCGTATGTTGTTGCGCTTTAGCGCTAAAGCGCAACAACATACCTACCCGATTTCGATCGCCTAGTTTGTAGCGTGTCTCAGCAGTCGATCGTACTTTTGCTGTGATTTTCAGGTATAGCAACTGCTTAATGTAAATTGTGTAGCCTGTCTTTGATTTTTGTGCGAGTCAACAATGCAGACTCACAGCGTTCCCAGTACATTTTAGCGACGGCATCGCCCGGATTCTGACGCCAACACTCGGCAAACAGCCGCGCCGCTTCAGCAAATTTCCTTTCCCAGTAAATTGCCCTAGCTTCTGCAAACAATTCCAACGTAGCTAACTTGCCCTCTTTAATTTCTGGCGGGTCAGCATCAAAGACCTCATAAACTGTTACTAATTCAGATTTTCCCTTGACTTTTACCGTATCGAGGGTGCGGATTGCATACTGGGATGGATTTTCTAAACGCGAGTAAGTTGACGGTGTAATTAATAGCGACACCCCATAATTTTTTGTCAAACTTTCCACGCGAGAAGCTAAATTCACCGCATCGCTGATTACCGTCCCGTCCATGCGATTTTGACCGCCCACCGTTCCCAGCATCAAAGTTCCAGTATTAATTCCAATCCCAATCTGAATCGGCGCACAGCCAAAATTAGCGCGATTTTGATTGTATTCAACGAGGCAGTGCAGCATAGCAATTCCGGCTTTCACCGCATTATTCGCCTCGCCGCTAAACAGCGCCATTATCGCATCGCCAATATATTTATCAATAAACCCGTTATTTTCATTAATAACTGGTTCCATGCGAGAAAGATAGGAATTAATAAATCGGAAATTCTCCTTCGGCGTCATAGTTTCCGAAAGCGTGGTGAAGTCGCGAATGTCGGAAAATAGCACCGACATTTCTAACTGCACTTGGTCGCCCAATTCCACATCAATAATGCTTGATTTATCTAAAAACTGAAGGAACTGATTGGGAACGAAGCGCTCGTAAGCTTGGTTGAGTAGAAACAGTTCAGCGGTAAATCTGATTCGCTCAGTGTCTGCTTTTTTACGCTCCGTGATATCTTGAAAGGCTACAAGTGCATAAGAAATATTGTCCTTTTCATCATAGATGGGAGTACCCCAAGCCTCGATCGGAATAATCTTGTTGCCTTGGTGGATTTCCATATCGTCAGCGGTGGCACTTTCGCCCCTCAACGCTCGCACAATTGGCAATTCAGCAGAGGAATATTCCCGATCGGTACCAGCTTTATACACTTGATAAACCTCGGAGATTTGTTCGCTGCTGACGTTAGGAATAACTCCTTTACCTAATAATTGAATAGCAACGCGATTACTATAGTAAGGTTTGCCAGAAGCATCCAGCACTGACACCCCCACTGGAATTGCTTCTAAAAATTGAGTCAGCCTGTTTTCACTTTCGCGGATTTCTGTATAGAGTTTAGAATTTTGAATTGAGATAGCCGCTTGTCCCGATAACAGTTTTAATAGTTCCACTCTTTCTGGGGTAAAAGCTCCGGCTGTCAGATTGTTTTCTAGGTAAACAATACTGACGATTTGAGATTGGTTAATCAGCGGTACACATAAAATTGATTTGGGCTGATGCTTTTGGATGTAGGGGTCGTTGGTAAATTGTCCCGATCGGACAGCATCATCAAGTACCACGCTTTCTTGAGTGCGGGCCACATAGTTGACAATTGCGGAGGAAAGTTCCTGACAATTTTCAACTGAGATTGACTGCAACACGGTAACTTTTTCATAATTTATTGTCCCTTCAGCTTCAATTAACAGTTTTCCCTGAGTTGACAAAATCAGATATCCTCTTTGCGCCCCTGCATTTTCCATCAAATTTTTCATCAAGCTAGACATTAACTTATCCAGCAATATTTCCCCAGAAATCGCCTGAGAAGCTTTCATTACTGTGGTGATATCTAAGTTATTACCCGAACCTGTGGTGGTCACTGTTGCGGTAGTTTTAGTGTTTTTATTTCCCGGTTTTGGTTTCAATAACTGAGGATATCGCGTTTGTAAATCTGTTACCTTAGCAGTGGCTCCCCATTGGACATAACAATAATATGCCTCAATCATGTAGAGTTGGGCAAAATTTTCTTTACCCCATTCTATGTAAAATTTGGCTGCGAGTTCGTTGGCAAGGGCTTCTTCGTTGAGGAATTGATTTTCTTTAGCTCCAGCAATGGCGCGATCGTACATTTCAATAGCCTCAGCTTTATTGCCCAAAACGCGATAGCGTTCTGCCTCAACCAAATACCATTTATGTAGATGATTCATGGGAGCATTTTGTGCCCATTGATGCAGATTAGTTTGATAAATTTCCACTTGGACGAGAATTTCAGTTTGTTCCATTTCTGGCTGTGTGGAGAACAGTGCCAGGTGTGTCAGTGCTGCATAAAAATGAAAAATAGGAGTAAAAACCATTCCCGATACTGCCATTAAATACTGCTTGGCTTGAGCAATGTGGTTTAGGGCCCCAGGGTAATTGCCAAAAACGTAGGCCAGTAGCAGTTTATAGATGTAGGCTATAGCGATACCATTGAGGTCATAGTCCTGATAATGCTTAGGAAGCATACTCGTTTCATCGTAGGCAGTTCCAATTAAGCAGTCCGGCCGACTTATGGTTTCCCTTAAGTTCTGCATCATCTGCCGCGTCATATCCAAATAAGTCTGGGGAGAACATTGCTTTACCTGCGCCATGACAGCGCTGTAACCTGCTATTTCTGGTTCCCAATTGTCTAGTTCTACCCCACCGAAAAAGTGGGCATAAAAGTATAGACTTATGTTGTAGCCAGCGTGTAGAAAATCACCAGTTTCCATGCCAGCCGTAAAGCCATCTTTTAGCGTAGGTATCGTTGCCCTCAAAGATTCTTGGCAATGCTGAATAAAGCCCCCAAACATAACTAAAATGGTGGACTTGAATTCCCGCATATTAAAGTGTTCGAGCAATGAGAGCGCTAATTTGCCAAAGGCATGACCAGTTTCTACTTCTCCCAAAAAAGCACACAACACCATACCGTGAATTGCATATCCCACGCTTGATGCGGGTGCATTCCCAAAGGAGAGCGATAAACTTACCATCGTGGAGCTAAGTAGGGGCATCGAACTCGGCATTCCTATAAAGATGGAAGCATATAACGTTCCTAATAATGGCATGGCAGCCTGAGCCTTGGCATCAGTTATCACAGGCAAGTCAACCAGTTTTTCCACCCTTCTTCCCTGGAGTTGACTGGCAAGGGTTTGTAGCGCCTTGCCAATCTTGGCTTCGTCAGGTTCGGTAGGGAGTTCAACCCCCAGTTGCAAGAGTGCATCTCTGCCCACTGCGATCGCCTCCAACAGCTTGCCCTGGGCTGTCTGGGCGGCAATTGAAATTTCGTAAATTTTAACTTTGTCTAAAATCGTCTTAGCTTCTTGCAACACCTGTGCTGCCATCTGTTCCATGTTTTCAAGGTCAGCATTCAAATAGGCGGCTTCGGCAGCAGCAACATAGAGATTCAGCGTCAACTCATACTGACTTTGCCAGCAGTTGGCTCTCAGTAGCTCAATCCCTGTTTGCAGATAGGTCATTGCGGCTGCGTAGGCGGTAGAATTTCTAGCCTTACGTCCAGCTTCTAAGTTTAGTTGGGCTAAGGCTTCTCGTTCGCTTAATTGATTGATTAACTCAATTCCTTGATTCAAATGCCCCACAATATCAAAGAGTTTTTCTTCTATTTCTATATCCGAATAATTTTGGACAAGTAACTGTCCGATTTTCAGATGAATAGCTTGTTTTTGGTTGTCAGGAATCAAGGAATAAGCCGCTTGCTGGACGCGATCGTGCAGGAAGCGATAAGTTGGATTGGTAATAGACTCAGTATTGGATTGAGCATCTGTTGGAATGAAGCATTTATAGCCTTCTGTAATGGGTAAAATGAGTCCTTCTTGCAATGCTTTCCACAGGGTTGATGCCGTTTTTTCGGGTAGTTCTTCGTTGACTATTGCCAATCTCTCTAAATCAAACTGCGCTCCAATGCACGCGGCAAGTTTGAGGACATCCTGAGTTTGTGCAGGCAACTTCTGCAATTGCACCGCCATAAACTCCACCACATCCGAGGCGTGGGTAAGTCTAACTTGAGCAATATCGCACTGCCACCCCCCTTTACTTCCCCCCTTAGTAAGGGGGGACACAGGGGGGTCAAAGATAATTTGACCATCTTCATACAGCGACTTGAGGAATTGAGTAGAGAAAAAGGGATTACCTTTGGTTTTTTGATAAACCAATTCTGTCAAAGGTTGAGCAAAAGATAAATCACAAATCAGCGTATCTGCTACCAACTGATTTAGATCTGCTAAACTCAACGGTTCCAGGGTAATCGTATTCACCACTGCCCCAGACTTCACAATCTCATCCACAGTCAACATAAACGGATGAGCTGGTGATACCTCATTATCCCGATAAGCACCCAATACTAACAGATGCCCGGTATCTTCCATCAATAGTTGTAGCAATTTCAGCGATGCCGAATCTGCCCACTGCAAATCGTCCAGAAACATCACTAAGGGATGTTCTGCTTGGGTAAATACTTGCACAAATTTCTGCATCAGCAGATTGAAGCGATTTTGGGCGGCACTCCCCGACAATTCTAGTGCAGGACTTTGAGGGCCAATGATGTGTTCTAATTCAGGAATTACGTCAATCAAGACTTGCCCACTCTCGCCTACTGCGGTGAGAATCAGGGTTTTCCATCTGTGTAACTGAGCGTCAGTTTCTGATAATAATTGTCCCATCAATTCCCGAAATGCTTGCACAAATGCTGAGAAAGGAATATTGCGTTGAAATTGGTCGTATTTGCCTTTGATAAAATAGCCACCCTGTCGGGCGATCGGCTTATGGACTTCGTTCACTACTGCGGTTTTTCCAATCCCAGAAAAGCCAGCCACCAGCATCATTTCGGCGCTACCGATACTGACTCGCTCAAAGGCAGCTAATAGATGATCAACTTCACTTTCTCTGCCGTAGAGTTTTTCGGTAATCAGGAAATGGTCTGTAATATCCAGCGTTCCCAAGTCAAATTCTTCTATGCTATCGGTTTCTTGTAATTGAACCAGACACATTTCTAAATCCTGCTTGATACCCAATGCAGTTTGATAGCGATTTTCCGCATTTTTTGCCATCAGCTTGCTGACAATTTGCGAGACAATTAGGGGAATTTCTGGCTTGATTTCGTGCGGGGCAACTGGTTGTCTGGCAATGTGGCAGTGAACTATCTCTAAAGCATCTTTTGTCTCAAAAGGCAATTTTCCTGTCAGCAATTCGTAGAAGGTGACGCCGAGGGAGTAAAAGTCAGTCCGGTAATCGAGAGTGCGATTCATCCTGCCAGTTTGTTCTGGCGAGATGTAAGCGAGAGTTCCTTCAAGAACGTCGGGGTTTTTCAGGGTTGGCGTTTCTCGCGTTAGCTGAGTAGAAATACCAAAGTCGATAATTTTTAATTGTTTTGTTTCGGGGTTGTAAACAATATTCGAGGGGTTAATATCTTTGTGGATGATGTTGGCGCTGTGAATTTGCCCTAAAATTTCAGTTGTGGCGATCGCAATTTGCAGAAATTCCTTGAGGCTAAACTTTCGCTCCTGCATCCATATTTTCAAGGATTCCCCGCCAAAGTCCTCCACAAAAATCACGAGGCTGTTTTGGTATTTTTGCAAGTCATAAACTTGCACGACTCCCGCCTCTTTCAGCTCTCGCGTGATGCGGTATTCGGTGCGGTAGCGTAGCAATTCTTGAGGTGTGGGGTAGCTTTCTTTGAGCAGTTTGAGGATGAGCGGTTGGCGATCCGCTTCCCGAATCGCCCGGTAAACCAGAGAATTGGCACTTTCGTAAAGCAGCTTCTGGACAGCAATACCTGGAATGGAGAGCATATTTATTTTTCTGGTAAAAATTAAAGCTAACTCAAAACGCACCGGGTTCGTTGTGTCGAGAATAGCGCTTTAGAAAGGAACAAATTATGTTTTTATAACACAATCTTAATTTTTCGGCAGCGAAGTGGCTTTCAGGTGGTCTGGCATAGTAAGAGTAAGGAGTTATCATGCGACGTACCTAAGCCTTGTTAATTCTCAACTCCATGAATTGTCACCGTTTCGGTTATCCAAACATCGTTAAAAATTGTCCCACCCCCAGCGCTAAGCAAAATTTTGAATGTCGAGATTGTCACAGGCAGTTTGTTTAAAACCCCAGACATCAAAGGATTTCAGAAGAAACAAAAAATTGAGCGATCGGCTTTTATTATAAAAAATATCTTGAGTGGCGATTGTCAAATTCACGAGGGTGTCCCCGCTGGTTCCAATACTATGTGTGTTTCAACAATTAGGATCAGTCCCCCGGAAAGTTCAATTAAAGTCAAAAAACCAAGGCAAGCTAACGATCCAATGTGATGAAATGTAGTCGTTTTTAGGCAATAAGGGGAACAAGCACTGGAAAGAGCGGGCCAATTGATGCCTTAAGCAAAGAAATTCTAGGGGTGTATATAGGAAGTCGAGTTGAAATGGGTGCTAAAGGTTTTTGGGATTCCCTCCCAGTAGTGGACAGACAATGTGCCGTCTATTATACAGATTTTGGGGCCACCTCTAAAAAGTTTTCGCTCCCCAGCGACACAAACCTGTCGGCAAAGATACCGACCCAACTTTTGATATCGAAAGATTAAATAACACCCTGAGGCAAAGCATATCTCGCTATTGTTGTAATAAATTGTAAAAAAGAGTCTGTCCTCATCTACAAAGCTCTCCCATTATGCGGGGATATTCTGGTATGTATCATCATTACAACGCTTTTTACCCGTAAAAATATTTAGGATTTTTCCTTGCTATGCAGGACTACCAAAAAATCAACTCACCTCTTGCTTTTGAAACAATGCCGGCAAAGGTTCGTCCCCAAAATCAAGCAATTCACCAGCCATAGGAAGCCATTCATCATTTAGTTCTTGGCAAGAAACAGCTATCACCCTGTCAAAACTATCGTCGCAGGGGATGATAACTTCATAAACAAAACCATCTTCAGCGGTTACAAAAGCATCTCGGATATCAATACTTCCCGACCGAACCCGCTTAAACCGACCGATAGACATGGGAACATAAAACCATCTTCCCATTTCTTTTGTTTGACTTGCCCAAACTGCAAGAAATATCTGTTCTGACGCATTTCGGCAAGCAAATAGGCACGGTACATCGTAATACTCGTAAACCTCGATAATTTCCAATTTGCCTAAATGAGTAGACTCTGGAAGCAGGCTCATAACTATACCTCACTCAGTGACATCAACAGCTTCAAATAAAGTCAAGGCTTCAACGTTAACTGGAACCCACCAACTGTGGTGAGAATTCTTAGTACCCGGTGAGGGAGTGTGCTTGATTCGTCCTGAATCGGGAGTCAAATTTGCCACAGCAACTTTCATATTTTTAAACCGACCAGTTCTGCGGTTAACTGTCACATCATCTCTTGAAGTAAAAACAGAGAGAGCACAGGAACGGCATTCTTTTTCGCTGTCAGGAAATTGTCGATTTGGGTAAAGTTGGCGGACTGTCAAAAAATCATCAGCCGTTGCAGAATCTTGTTGAATCAGGCGATAAACTCGATCGCACGGCTCTTTAGCGTCGTTTGGCGGGCAATCAGGTGGGAAACAATCGGGCCACTGCATTCGATAAGCTTTTAGATGATGTTGCTCTACTTCCTACTTCCTACTTCCCCTTACCCTTCCCGGCTACAAACTCCCGCAGCCGGAGTAAACTAGCCGTTTGCCCCAAATTCAGCGGCAGCAGCGACACTCCCTCCAACCGAGACTGCACCCAACCATCGCCCCAATACCATTCGTGAAACCCGTCAATTCCCTGACTCAATAACAGCCGCAGACAATTGTGCTCAACAATATCAACGTGATGCTGAACTGCCACGGGGCCCAGCCAACTTGTAAAGGTCAAACCTTGAGCAAATTCTTCCGGCAAACCGCTAGACAACTGCTGCGGCCACAGCCACTGCTGCAATTGAGTTGGACGCAACAAGCTGTCTCTAATCGCTGTTTCGGAAGCTTCAAGCTCAATCCGCAGGTTGCTTTGTTGAAAATTACCGAGCATAAGAATTTTAGATATAACTGCAAGTAACTTTAATGTAACTTATTGGACTGGTTCTAACCTATTCCGGGCGGGCTCTTCGGCTCAACCCCTACTCCCCACAAGCAGAAAATTCACTCTTTGTGGAACAGCCTAGGGAAGCTTGTTCATGTCCGGGCGGGCTCTTCGGCCCAACCCCTACTCCCCACAAGCAGAAAATTCACTCTTTGTGGAACAGGCATCTTGCCTGTTCTTAGAAAATAGGGCAAAATGTTCGATCGCACACCAGGGCAGATCAAGGCACATCACCGTCCATCCACCTTCATCTACACTAAAAAATTTAAGATATTCGATCGCACCTACTGCCCGAAACCCAATTTTCGTATCGAACTGTTAAGCTCTGTTTCATTTCATTGAAATCTCCCCTGCTTCACGCCACCGCATCCCAAGTCCGTGATACCATCACACCTGAGTAATGCCTATAGAAAAAAACTGGAGAGAAAAGCTTTGACACTAAGGGTTGCAGTAGTAGGTTCAGGCCCTGCGGGTTCTTCCGCCGCCGAAACATTGGTAAAAGCAGGCATCGAAACATACCTATTCGAGCGTAAATTAGACAACGCCAAACCCTGCGGTGGGGCGATTCCCCTGTGCATGGTCAGCGAATTTGACTTGCCGCAAAGTATTATTGACCGCCAAGTCAGAAAAATGAAAATGATCTCCCCCTCCAATGTCGAGGTGGACATCAATATTGAAAACGCACACGAATACATCGGTATGTGCCGCCGCGAAGTGCTCGATGGCTTCATGCGCGATCGCGCCGCTTCCTTGGGTGCAAAACTGATTAACGGCACCGTTCACAAATTAGAAATTCCCGGCAACAATACAGACCCCTACACTCTCCACTATGCCGACCACTCCGACGGCAGCGCAATGGGTATTCAGAAAACTCTGAAAGTGGATTTGGTAATTGGGGCTGACGGCGCTAACTCTCGCGTAGCAAAGGCGATCGACGCTGGCGACTACAATTATGCGATCGCCTTCCAAGAGCGCATCCGCCTGCCGGAAGATAAAATGGCTTACTACGAAGACTTAGCCGAAATGTACGTCGGCGACGACGTATCTACCGACTTCTACGCTTGGGTGTTCCCCAAATACGACCACGTAGCCGTCGGTACCGGCACGATGAAAGTCAATCAAGCCAGCATCAAAAAGCTGCAAGCAGGCGTCCGCGCCCGCGCTGCCAAAAAACTGATGGGCGGTGAGATTATTAAAGTGGAAGCTCACCCCATCCCGGAACATCCGCGTCCTCGCCGGGTTGTCGGCCGAGTTGCTCTCGTAGGCGACGCCGCAGGTTACGTTACCAAGTCTTCTGGCGAAGGTATCTATTTTGCCGCCAAGTCTGGCCGGATGTGCGCCGAAACTATTGTTGAGATTTCCAATAAAGGCGCGCGCATTCCGACTGAAGAGGAAATCAAGCTTTACCTGAAGCGGTGGGATAAAGCCTACGGCATTACTTACAAAGTTCTCGACATTTTGCAGCGCGTGTTCTACCGTTCCGACGCTACCCGCGAAGCTTTTGTGGAAATGTGTGCCGATCGCGATGTGCAGAAACTCACATTCGATAGCTACTTGTATAAAACAGTAGTACCAGCAAATCCTTTCATCCAGATGAAGATTACTGCGAAAACCATTGGTAGCTTGTTGCGTGGCAATGCTTTAGCGCCTTAATTGCCTGCTGGAGAACTTCCCCCAGCTCCCCGACTTTTTGGAGAAGTCGGGGAACTCAAATTTTATCGCACATTGTATAAAAAAGCGCGATCGGTTAAAAAGCCGATCGCGCTTTTTTAGATATACTCTTAGTCTGCGGAGGCAGACTTTGTGTGTGTAGTAGCGGTTTCAACCGCCGAGTAACAGCAAACCGATGATTAATTCAAGTTCAACTGCACTAAAGTATCGGGGGCGAGGAAGTGGGAAATGTGATAAGCTCGCTCTTCTGTTTTTAGCAGGATTTTTTCGTAGAGGTAGCGGGTAGCTCGATCGCCCAAACTTTCTGCTTGTCCTGCTTGACGCCGCAGCAAACCAAGGATAGCTTGCTCTGCAATTAAATCGTGTTCTAGCATTTGGCGGCAGGAATATACGCCGTCGGCTTCCGGCTCAAAACAGCACAACTCAGCTAACTTGCTAAAGCTAGCTGCTGGTATGCCGCCCAACCCGTTTAACCGTTCGCCCAACTCGTGGACGCTATCTTGAGCTTCTCCGTAGCTTTCTTCAAAGAATTTGTGCAAGGAGTAAAATTCTGCCCCTTCCACCACAAAATGATGTTTTTGATATTGCAGGTATAAAGCCTGAAAACTGGCCAGCAGCGCGTTCATTCCTTCACAAATCGGTGCTGTGACTGAATGTTCCAGTAGAACTGGGTTTTCGGCTATGTGGCCAAATGGTCTCAATGCACTCTGAGTCTGGGCCATGTGTGTTCTCCTCTCAATAGGCAGTTTTGTTGCCAATAGACTTCAGTCTAGCACCCTAGATTTACCAGTCAAGTAGCGTCTACCTCGATAGTAGAAAATTTTGTACAGTAGGAAAATTTTTTTCTAAACCTATTGAGAATTATTAGCAGTTGGGTTATGCTTAAAAAGATTCTCGTTCTGAACGCTTCCTGAAAATGGGGCGAACCTTCTGAAGGCAGAAGGCAGAAGGCAGAAGGCAAAAGGCAGAATTTTTCAGGAAGGGCTTTTGATAATCCTTGAGGTTCTGCTGAAATCTGGCTTTTAACTTCTCCACGCTACCAGTCAGGAGCAAAAATTAATGCAAATTATTACTGTTGTTAAAAAATGAATCCAGCAGATCCAGAATTAGAAGTTTGTGACATTGTGCAAGTGGGTTGGCTAGATAGGTGGCAAGTTTACAAACGCTTGCAAGAGCTAGAAATTCCCTGCTGGTGTGCGGTTGACCAACCTTTGCGGGCAAAAGTCAACACTGCTAAACAAGCGGCTCAGTTAATGAGCGTGTTGAGGCAAGTCAGTGCCCCTCGATACGAACTGGTGCAGTGGCTGGAATGCTGCTGGCAAATTGGGTAAAGGTAGAAGGAAGTTCGGCAACGAGCAGCGTACAAGATGTAACGGATGTAACGGATTTAAAGGAGTCATAACAATGTATAAATCTGGCAAGCAAGTTTCCGAATTCAGTTTAGAAGGAGAAATCCTCGGCCTAATTATTGAAGATGGTTGCAAACTTAAATATTTGCGAATTAGCAACGATCGGGGAGTAGAATATCTTGTTAAACTTTGCAAGGAATTGCGGGCATTTCTGTCGCCTATTTTGACACCGGGGTTGAGAGTTCAAGTTGTAGGTGAGAAAGAACTTAACTTGAAAAACGGTAAAATAAAACTTAAAGCTCGCAGCCTCAAGCTGGCTCAGGGTCACAACGATCGATCGCACGAACAGCTCGACTCCACCAATGGGCCTGTTGCGGTATTGACATCCGACGATCGCGCGATCGCTAAAACCGAAGTCAGCTCTCCCACAGCAGCTCAAACTGTAAAAGCTCCGGCAAAAACCCAAACCAAAATATTAGTATGTCAAAAATCAGACTGCCTGAAGCGGGGCGCTGGAGGAGTCTGTAAAGCTTTAGAAAATGCTTTGAATGCGCGCGGTTTAGAAGACGAAGTGACAGTACAGGGAACCGGATGTCTCAAACAGTGTAAAGCAGGCCCAAATATAGTTGTGATGCCGGACAAAACTCGCTACACTCGCATTGCACCGGCAGAAGTTCCAGCAATCATTGACAAACATTTTTCAGTTGTTAAAGCTTAGGCGATCGCACGGATAGCGAAACAGTGCGTTAGAGATCGGGAAAAATTATTTTAATAGGACTCTGGGCGAAAAACTCACGTCTGTAGGGCGATCGCAGGCGCATCTTACGCCTTAATTTGAGTTCGGGTTGTAGTTCGATCGATCGCGCCACTCGATTCAGACGCTATTGTCCTAAAAAACAGAAAAAATGACAACAACTATCACTGAGGGGCTTCCTTCTGTAGAATCTCTAAGGATAGACTGTATCTGAGACCCTGTGAGTATTGGGATAAAAAGCCATGTCAGAAGCTGATCTTCGAGCCCATCAGCACCAACCGCACCCTGCTGTTCCATCCGATACCGAACCATTTCATTCAGATTTTGCTGCTACTGGGGGTTTTGAGCCGATCGCCCCCGATGCGACAGACACTCCCGCAACGGTTCCCCAACAGCCAGAAGAAGACTGGCAAACAGTAGATTTTCCCAACGCCATCAGCGTAGATGCAATTCCCACAAAACCTGAAACAAAAAATTCGCAATCTCCGACACAGCCGACTGAGGCGGGCTCGCCCCCGATGTCAGAGAATCTAAAAAATCTGCTTGGGAATGCCGAACAGGCCAAGGGCAAAGGATCGACCCCAGTCACCCTTATGCAAGCGCTGCACGAATGCAACCGCGACCTTTTACAGCGCATCGCGCAGCTAGAAACAGCTCTGGAAGAGTCCCAAAAAACCTTGCAGAATCGCGAAACTTTGCTAGAACAGCGGACTGCAGAACTCGAAAATACTCAAGAACAATTGACGCGGTTGTTTGGCAAAGTGGAAGTTTCCCATCAAACCCTCCAAAGTCAAGAAATTTTAGTCGAAAGTTTAAGAAGTCAGTTGGCAACCAGCCAAGTCAGGCTAGCGACTGTTGAGCGAGAATGTGCGTCTACTGTGCAGCGCTACAACGAACAGTTACACCAGTTAGTAGCCACAGAAAATATTTGCAGGGAATTGCGAGCCCGCTTGCACCGCCAGCAGCGCCACACTCTGCAATTCAAAGCTGCCTTGGAAAGAAGTTTGGACAGGCCACAGGTAAAGTCGCCGAGGATCGAGCAGCCTGACAATAATCTGGAAACCGCCAGCGCACAATTAGAATCTTTGCTCGCGGCGGTCAAAAGCTCTCAGATGCCAGTGCCGCCAGCCTTCAACGCTTCCCCTGTCCAACCTTGGTCGGAACCAGAAGGGCTTCCAGAGGTAGCCGCTGCTACCGAGGCGATCGAGCCTGAATCCCCAGCCAATCTGGAACTCAACAAATTAGCCGAAGTGTCCGGCATTCAATTGCACAAGAGCGAAACCAACCAGCCTGATGAGCCGGCAACTGACTCGGCCGAACCGGTTGCGGAACCTGAACTGCCGATGGCTGAGTCTGAACCCGCCGAAACTGCTACCAAAGTGGAGGCTCAAGAATTGGCTAGGGCTTTTCAAATTTTGAACTCTGTTGAAACCTTTGGCATTCAAGAAGTGCGATCGAGTGTGGCAAAACCTACAGCAGTCGCCCAACCAGACTGGCTGAGCTTGATTGCCAGTCCGCTGCGGGCTTCTAAAAAACGTCGATCGCTAGCTGAAATTGAATTGCCGAGTTTTCGATAGCGAACTGAAGTTGCTAGTTTTGAGTTAAAAGTCAAAACTCAACACTGCTTTGTAAAACTTATCTAAACTTACCTAAAGCCATCTTTAGACACAATTCGGAGTTTACTTCCTACGCTGTTGGGTAGACGGCTAATCCCAAGATAAGTAGGCTATCCCCCTCAAGCCGAGGGTTCCCAGTTTAAAATGTTGATGCTGGCGTTGAAATCACGATCTAAAGATATGCCACAAGCGGGACAGTCAAAAGTCCGAATGCTTAGTGGCATATCTTTTTTAGTGCCACAATTAGAACAAGTTTTAGTGCTGGGGAACCATTGGTCTACCAGCACTAAATTTGCCCCATACATTTTACACTTATAATCGAGTTGACGTTTGAACTCGTAAAAACCTATATCCGATATTGCCCCGGACAGCTTGTGGTTCGCCATCATTCCTTGAACGTTCAAGTTTTCAATCTTAATTAGCTTAAAAGTTTGGGCTAAATAAGTTGTTAGCTTGTGAAGAAAATCTAAGCGAATACGAGCTATCCGTGCATGGAGCCGACGGATTTTATGGTAGGTTTGGCGCTGATTTTGGGAGCCTATTACCTGTTTTGATGCTTGGCGCTGCAAGGTAGCAAGCTTGGTTTTCGCTTTTTTTAACGGCTTCGGCGCCTCAAAGACCTGCTGAGTTGACAGCGTGGCCGCATACTTGATGCCTAAATCGATTCCTACAGCATTCTCAGGTTGTTGAACTGGCAAACGTTCGGCATCAACGCCAAAGGAAACAAACCAACGACTTCCTTCTTTTGAAATCGTAAAAGTTTGAGACACATAACCGCATTCTAGGGCTTCGTAGAGTCGAAAAGTTCCCAATGTAGGAATCTTGATCGTGCTGCCAGCATTTAGTAAAACTTTGCCGTTAGACGAATCAACTGTAAAAGATTGACCGTCTCGGCGACTAGCAAATCTTGGATGACCTGCTTTTCCAGAGCGATACCGACTAAAAGCATCTTTCAAGTCAATCAAAGCATTTTGATAAACTCGACTAGATAATTGATTCATCCAAGCGAATTCAGGCTGTTTCTTGACGTAGTGGGTGAGAACTTTTTTGACTTCGTTAAGTACCTGTGAGTCCGTGAATTGTCCCCCGCTATACATTTGAGTCCGCAAGCTCAACCCCATGTTAAACACTACCCGCCGAAATCCTGCGTGTTTTGCCATCAAGGTCGCTTCCCGGTTATTCAATTTGAGCGCTCGCTTGACGGCAAACACAAAACTTCTCCTCAACGATTAACTATGGATATTTTTAGCGAACTATTTGGTACTTAAGTCTTGCTCTTTTCTCCCCTTTCCCATGCCGTAGGTGAGAGCATAGCTGGTAGCCAACAGCCACAGCCAAACACCCGGATACCGGGGTTCCAACCAAGGTTGTACCCTGCGGGCGAAGCTGGGAAGCCATCCGAACAGCAAACTGGCCAAAGCCAGCAGAGTAAAATTCAAGTAACTTCCCAGCCAGCGCCAAATATCCCCCAAGGTGACAAAATCTAAAATCCACAATAGGAGAGAAGGGTTTTTTCCCGCTGCTTCGAGCGCCAGTCGATTGAAAGTTAGCCAGTCGGTTCTGTCTTTAATAAAAGTTTCGGCGACGGCGAGTTTTTGTGCTGCCAAAATACCGAAAAAGGTATTGAGCATTGAATTAATTCTTTGGGGTGGCAAACTGCTGCCGGTAGGAACCATCATGCCTTTAGAAAATAGCCAAGTTACTGAAACATTGCTCTGGTAGGCGCGAATTTGGTTTAAGTGATTTGCCGTCAACAAATTGTGCTTTAATGCTGTATCCAAAAGGTCTGTTAAGCGGAAAAGATTGCGGACAAGAGAGCCGAAGCCGGTGAAAACGAGGGGAGATTGCAAGGATGCTGCGTCGCCGATCGAGACTAGGCGATCGATCGCCACGGAGCGATCGCTGCTGTTGCTGCTAAAATGCCCCGGAATATAACCAAAGGTCGGTTTTTTCCACACCAATTTATCGACATCGCAGCGGCGGTATTCCGGCAAAATTGCGAAAAAATCCTCGTACATTTCCAGCAAAGAACCGGGATTCTCTGGATGTACTTGGTGGTAGTGAAATAGATAAACTGTCAGTTCTGTGCCGGCGCCGGGAAACAACTCCCAAATGAGCTGGCGTCCGCGGGAAATGTCCCCGTGAGTGTGGAGTACATCCCCGTACTCGGAATCCCATATTCCCGGCTCAAATCCTCCGTCGATGACTGCTCCCACTGTCGGACAAACGCTGTCAAAAGTCCGCCCTTCGTTCAATTGCCAAGCGATGGGAGAAGCCGAACCCATTGCATCCACCAGCAGCCGTCCTAATGCAGTGCGATCGGCTTTTGTCGGCAAGTGGCGGCCCTGAACTACTACTTTTTCTGCTTCAACATCGGCTCTGATAAACTCAGTTTCGTCCCAGATTTCCCCGCCAGCTTCTGTTAGCTTCACTCCCGCTAAATTCAGCAATTTCTCTCCGTCCAAAGCTACATTTAGTACCTTCGGTGTGTGCAGAACTGGCGCTTTAGCCACGAGCGGATTGTTAGCATCAAAAAACTTGTTGTAGCCATCTTTGTATTCTCTGGCAATCAAAGTTTCGATTTCTGCCGCAGTAAATAAACCCAAATCAATTAAGCTTTGAATTTCATCCCGCGAAATATTCCACTCGCGATTCATCCGCCCGAAAGGCATTCGTTCAACTAGCAGCACCCGGTAGCCCAATCTCGCCATGACTGCGGCGTGAATCACTCCCAAGGCCCCGCCAATATAAATTAAGTCATAAAAAGTATCGCCAGAATCAGACACCGAAATCGTGTCTTCTACCTTCTTCCCTGTTCCCTCTTCCTTCAAAAACACTACTTGTTTTGGCTTTTGAGGATTGCGAGTGCTTTCGCGCCAACGCTGTTCCCACCAGTAGACGCGCTTGAGGTCGTATTCGCCATTCGGCATTTTTTGGAAGTATTTGACGGTCAATGGGTAATAGGGGGCAAGATCGTCAAAAATTGACTGTTTGGAGAGGTCTATGACAGGGGGTTCCCGGTAGCGATCGGGAAACTTGTTTCTCACAGCAAGATTCAGAGCTTCCAGGAACTTTCTTTCTCCAGCGGGGGCGTCTTCTAGACGAAAGACTTTTAAATAAGTTGTGCGCTGCAGTGACCAGACAAAGGTGGAAAGTTCTGTCGATCGCCAATTTTGGTTTCCTGAATTGGTGTCAGCCAATGCGGGTTTTGGATTGGCCTTTTGAGTTCCAGACTTGAGAACCTCGGCTGTTGTGGCCGGTGAAAGCAGGCGAAAACCGTCAGGAGTAATAATTTTTTCTCCGATTCCGGGATCGAATTCGTGCTGCAACCAAGTGCAGACGGCTGCTGTATCTGGTGTCGGGACTTCTAGATAAAGAATTTCTTGCATGATTAGGCTCTCAATGCTGAATAAATTAATAAAGATGGGGGAGTTGACAAGGGAGCAAAGTAGGCTATACTCCCGAATACTTATTGAGTTTTAACTGTCAGCCGAGAAGTCTCTCGGTATATTTAGAGGGGAAACATCTGAGCGCAAGCGCGAAGTACCCCAAATAAATTACGCCCGCGTGATGAAAGGCGCGTCGGTCGTCGCGGACGAAGACCGACAATTATACACCGTGAACACATTGAGTGATAATGTACCTCATGATTGTTGAAAAAGTTATAAACTCTCGCAGGAAATCTGTTTTTAAATTAACAACTTGCCAGAGACTTATATTGTTTACGAAGGTTGATTATTTCTTATTATCAGTATTGTCTTCGTGACCGACACCAACTATACTGTAAAAAGGTCGAAAAAGGAAGTTTCTTATGCAGCTAACTTACAAATACCGCCTTAAACCTACAAAAGCTCAACTAACAACCATTACAACACACCTAGAGCTTTGTCGCAGGCAATATAACTACCGACTAAGTGAAAGATTTAGATGGTGGGAGTCAACGAGAACGACTATTAACGCTTGCCCTCTGACTGCATCTATAGTTCCAATTGAAGAAGTCTATAAAAATATCCCTTTGACCAGGGTACAAACTAGAGATGGTAGAAAAAAAGATGAATTAGGTAATCCTTTAACGAAAAAAGGTGATGTTTTCTCAAACGTTGAAGGCGGTTATGTGCAATGGCAAACCATACAGTTAGCTGACTTAAAAAACACCAAGAAGCTATTTTCTGATTATAAAAACCTAGATTCTCAGGTTTTGCAGGATGTGGTCAACCGAGTGGAAACTTCCTTTTCAAATTTTACAACACCGGACAAAAACGGCAATCGTAGAGGTCAACCCAAATTCAAGGGTTTCCATTACTACAAATCTTTTACTTACCCTCAATTGGATAATCTCGATATTATCAAGGATGAGCAAAATAGGATTTGTATTGACCTCAAAAAAATAGGTCAAGTACCGATGGTTTTTCATCGTCGAATACCGACAGGTTTCAAGGTTAAGACTGGAAGTGTTATCAAAGAAGCAGATGGGTGGTATATTTCCCTGACGCTAGAAGATACAACAGTTCCCGTAACGGTTGTAGAAATTCAACCGACCGAAGAAAACAGTCTCGGTATTGACTTGGGAATCACCAATTATGTCTATCTTTCCACTGGCGACAGAATTGAAAACCCTAGGTTATTAAGGAAATATGCTGAGAAATTAGCAAGACTTCAAGCGAAGCTAGCTAATAGAGTCAAGAATTCTAAACCTTGGCAAATTATCAAGGGTAAAATTTCTAAACTCCACCAATTTGTAGCCAGGGCAAGGCTGGATTTTCAATTCAAAGCAGCACATGAGTTATTTAGCAAATGTGATGTTTTAATAGTTGAAGGTTTGAGTATCAAGAATCTGACTAGACGCGCCAAGCCTAAGACTGATATTGAGAATGGTAACTTGGTTTATTTACCAAATGGGCAAGCTGCTAAAAGTGGTTTGAATAAATCAATGCTTGATGCGGCTCACGGTCAATTTGTGACCGTCCTCAAATATGTTGCTGGGAAATTAGGTAAGAGCGTTTTGTTTATAGATCCCAATGGAACTTCTCAACACTGCTGGAATTGCCTCAATAAAGTACCGAAAGAATTGTCTGCGCGGTGGCATTCCTGTCAGTGTGGAGAATCTTTGGATCGAGACGAAAATTCAGCTAAGCTGATCAAAAAGATTGGCCTGAATTACAAAAGTGGCGGGGGAACTTCGTCACTCAAAAAAGCCTTTGCAAAAAAGGAAAAAGAAGCCTGCGGTTTAACTGTACCCAGTTGACCGTCAGGTTCGTTCACATAAGTTTACAATGTTCTCAGATTTTTAGGTTTTCGATCGCTCTTGCTCTCGGTTGGCCCGCAGTGGCTGAATATCTACTCCTTTCGGTATGCAATCTCATGAATTATCCCATTCCTACGAATCCTCAAGAAATGATTGCTTTGCGACAGCAGCCGCTGAATGAAGAATTGGTGGCGTCGGCGATCGCGGGTGTGATTCAAATAGCTCGATCGCGATCTCAGTCTTTGGATGAATTGAAGGCTGAGGTACTAGCCGACGACAATCTGCTCGATTTTGCTCAGAGGCTATGGCTGAGCGACATTGTGGCTCAAGCTTGGAACAATTTGCCCTAAATTCTCCCCATCCAAACCACCCTCCCGAACGCTCGCGTTAGACGGGGAAGGATGAGCGATCAAGCCGGCGACAACAAGCTGATGAAAGCTAGATTGTCCCGGAGAATTTGTGATGTTGTAAAAATTATGGTTAAGTCATTGTTAAATTTATCTATATTGAGCAAATTTCATATAGCAACCGCCAAGGCGGCGCCGGACGATATCGATTGCTGAAACCCTCGCTCTCATTACGTCGGCCTCCTGCCTCCTGCCTCCTGCCTCCTGCTATAAGTTGGCTCCCAGTTTCATAGGTGATCTGCATCGATCAAATATTTTAAAATGCCAATAATTTTACTAATATTATCAATAAAATAATCATTTAAATCAACTTCCATAAGTTGATTACTAAGCCGTAAAAATTTCCAATTGGTTCCTGTTGTGACCACTCCATATATTTCGGAAATATTATTGTTTCTTCTTTCATTAAAGATTTGAGCGGCAATCATTTCTGCCATACATTGTGGAAGCCCAGCTTGGATATTATCATTTTTAGCTTCTACTAAGGCGACCACGGGCGCTTTGATTAGCAATTGTTCGGGAGAACGACTAATCATAAAATCACAGAAACCCGTTAATCCTTTTCCTAAATCTACATTAAACTCTTTTCCTGAAAAAAAGCTAATTTGATACTTAAACTGCTTTCTCAGTTCTACTAAAATAGGTGTGACAATTAATTCGGAGCGAGCTTTTTCGGTATTAATTGCTAAAGCCAAAGAAATGTTTTCTTGCAGAGTTTGGCTGAGAAGCTCGCTATACTCGGCGTCGGGTAAATCGGCAAAAATACCAACTTTGTCAGCAATGGTTATGCCAAAGTTGGTTTCAATCATTTCTAGGTTTGTGAATTGGCTGTATGACATTTTTCTTACGAGCCCAGGAAAACTTGACCATCAAAAATGAAAAAATATTGTTGTTATTTTAACATATTTGATGCTCGTTTTCAAAGGAATTTGGTATGAGTAACTTGGCGACTAACGCAACTCTACTTCTCGCTTGACTTCTGCCAAAACTCGATCGCCCCGCATCAACCGGTATTCGGCCCGCCAAACTCCCGGAATCACAGGAGAATTTGTACTGTTTCTTTTGCCGACATAACCCAACCAAGTGCGGCTGGGGGCTTTAATTTCATTGGTCTGATCGGCGATGGTTGTGCCGTTGGGTGCAAATAATTTGTATTGTTCGCGATCGCCCTTGAGCACTCCGTAACTTTGCACCCAAAACAACAAGGCTGGACTGTTTGCAGGGAGTTGAGTCCCGGAAAATTTTCCTTCCCAGACAGCGTTCTCGTCCGGCGGCTTATTGGCAAAACCGGCCCGAATTAAACCTGTGGAAATATAGTCTAGAGGTTTGTCCCAGATGGGATTGCGGGCGATGTTGCAGCCTACCTTCGCGTCGGGGCCGACAAACGGATCTACGGGTTTGCCTTGATAGCGAAAAGTTACGTGTACGTGGGGGAAAGATGCCATCCCAGAGTTTCCCACCATGCCCAAAACAGTGCCTTTTTGTACCTGCGTCCCCGGTTTGACGGCAACGCTGCCTTTGCGGAGATGACAGTAGTAGGATTCCCAGCCTGCGCCGTGATCGATCACTATGGCGTTACCGCATTCTGTGCCTGCGATGTTGGCTTTCTCTGTCTCGTTTTGTAAACGCCGATCGACCACACCATCTCGTGCTCGCAAAACTTTGCCTGCAGCGGAGGCAATAACTGGAACTCCTTTTGCCATTGCTTTGGCGTCGGGAATGGCAAAGTCTGTGCCGTCGTGGCCGTCGTAGGTTTGACGCCCGCAGCCAAAATCTACGGCGGTGGGGCCGGGTTCTCGATCGAAATACAGCAATACAAAACAATCTTTGCCTAGGGTACAGTCGATCGGCTGGCCGAATTGCGGGTTGTTGGGCTTTTGGGCGACTGCGGTAGAGACGAGACGCTGGGCGATGGTGTTGGCTTCGGCGATCGGGGCACTTACTCCGCTGTTATTAGCACAGCTAGACAGACTTGTCAACCCCAAGGTCAAGAAAATTGCAGAAATGTATTTTTTTGATAGTATAGTCATTCGCCCGTTGGATGTAAAAGCTGAGGTGGGTAGTGAAAAATCAATTAATGATTCAGAATAGAGGGGATCAAGAATCTAGACGATGGGTAAGGCGTTTTCGTTTCCTATATTTGTTGTATTATTTTGAGTTGGAAATTTTAAAATTTTAATGAGTTCAAGAATGGGTTCTAAAATTCGATCGCTCATTTCGATAATTCGGCTGGCCGGGCTTGCTGTTGCTGCTTTGGGGATGTGGGGATTTGCCACCATTGCCGAAGACGTGTTGGGAAAACAAAGTTACGCTTTCGATACATCTATTTTACTATATCTCAGGAGCCTTCACACTCCGCTGCGCGATGGAGTAATGCTGGGCTTTACCTTTTTGGGCGAGCCGAAGTTGCTGCTAGTGATTTGTCTGACGTTGGGTATTGTTTTGCTAGCGCGCAATCACCGATCGGAAGGTGCAACTATTGCGCTCGCGGCTGGGGGAGCGATCGGTTTAAATTTACTGTTAAAAAAACTTTTTGCCCGCGATCGACCTCAACTTTGGGAGCGCGTTGTTAATGTAACATTTTACAGTTTTCCTAGCGGCCACGCGATGATTTCAATGGTTATTTACGGTTTGCTAGGATATTTCTTGGGTGAACGCTTTCCCAAGCAGCGCTGGTCGATTTACAGCTTGACAGTTGTATTAATTGCTGCTATTGGTTTGAGTCGGCTTTACCTAGGAGTTCACTGGCCTACCGATGTTATTGCTGGTTATACGGCTGGTTTGGTGTGGCTGATTACCTGTATTATCACTTTGGAAATATGGAAGGAATTGCGTTCTTTTACTACGGCTTCTAAAGAGGAGTTTTTGTCACCAGAACCCTCTCCAGAAATAACTAATGACTAATGACTAATAACTAACAACTATTTGCTTTTGCGTAAAACACATGGCAATTCCTTTTTCGTAGTAAGCAGCCTCGTTAATGAAAATTGGATAAACGGTTGATTTACCTTCATACAAGAGCGACTCACCATCAAAGGTCAAAAACATCGGATCGCCGGGATTTAGGGCTTGATAATCTCTGGATTGCAGATCGGGATGAATCATTGCCTGAATTTCTCGGTTCTCGTTTCTGGGATAGTCGATCGCCCCAATGGTGTGATAAATAGTCAGGGGATTCTTTGCAGCAGGCATTGTGCCTTGATTGTAGGATTCTACGCAGTCTAATATCGTGCCGACAACTTGCTCAGTTTGCTGAAATAAAGACGCATCTAATATCCCTTGCGGGACTGCACCAACTTCCAGCGTACCGCCTAATTCGGAAAGCGATCGCAGCAAAGGACTATCATGATTCTTGGTTGTAGAAGCGAGTAGCTTGATGTGGGGATACACAGAGGTTAAATAAGCGGCTAGTTGCAGGTTAAATGGATGATGGCTGGCGAGAATAAATGTTACCCCCATGTTGGATGTGGTGCTGTGCAAATCGATAATTAAGTTGGGCAGATGAGTGTTTTTTGAGCTAAAAATGCCGTAGATTTCTTTCGCCCGCTGCGCTTCATAGCTGGAGAGATGGGGATTTTCTAAATCTTGCTTTCTAAAGCAGCGGTTGAGGTCGATATCGATGTAGCGTGTCCCGATTTCGCAAGCTTTGGGATTGGCTAGCAGGGCGATTGTTTCAAAAGTCGATCGCCCAATTAACTCTGGCGCGCGATCGAATTTCTTCACGAGGTAAATTCCTGTGAGTTCATTTCCGTGGGTTCCTCCCACTATGGCAACACGTTTAATTTGGTTCATAAACAAATAACTTCCTATCCCCAGCGTAGCACCATTTGTCATCTGTTGGTAAAAAACATGAGAAACGCGGTTTCTTTGTGTATTTATCGTTCCCCAACTAACGGGACTTAAACATAAAATACGATAAAAATAGGTTATAATGCTTACATAGCAAGCATATAACGTTAAAAAATGACCC